>NZ_CAUVXI010000008.1:3034-4005 GCF_963555845.1 Protofrankia sp. Cas8
AAGTCATAGCCCTGCTATCCACTAACGTATCAGTCGGCCCAAACGGGGCCTCGGACTGCTCCCAGCCTCGAAGTGAAACCGACGCCGCAATCGGTTGACGTCGTCACGAACCTCAATCGTGCCACCAAGGAACCCGCGGATTGACGCGCGCAGCCACCGCCGCAAACTCCACGTCATCCATCTCGAAATAGCCATCCCCGTCAAAGCGTCCGGCTCGATTCCAGTTCACCCACCGACATGCACCTTCTGAACAGAGCCGTCCAGCAGTTTGACGTCGATAGTCCTGCCGCCGCTCTTCGATGCTTCACTGAGGCCGACGTCGCAGTCGTCGCCTCCTACCTGTCGACCGCCCGCAAATGGGGCATCGACATGATGACCGCACTCTCGGACCTGTTCACCACCCGAGCGTGGCTGCCACCTGCTCTCGAACCCTGCCGATAAGCCAGATCGGCGTCTCACCACGTCCCCATCACAGCGCGGACGGCGGCTTCCAGGTCCTGCTCGCGCAGCATCGCAGCCATCGCGCATGCCAGCACCCCGGCCGCCTGCCCGAAGACCACCTCCGACGACTCGACCTCATCGAATCCGGCCCGATCCACCCGCAGCACGCCGGCCGGCCAAGGCGTCGCGTCGGCCAACAGAGCGTCAAGAACCGCCGCGGCGAACTCCTCGGGCAGTCCGACAGTGAACGGCCGTGACCACAAGCGACTCGGACACGCGGCCGACGCGCCACCGGGAGCGTAATCGACCTCGAAGACAGTGTCCGTATTCGGGACGGGCAGGAACCGTGCCCCCAGCAAGGCTCGCGGCGCAAGACCCCCGAAACGGCGCTGGACCTCGACCAACACCCGCACCGGTCGGCCAGAGCCTTCCGGCGCAGCCCGCCGGGCACGCAACCGCCCCGCCTCGACGAAACACGCCCGCTCGTCGTCCTCCTCGACCGCAACCAGGCCGTGCCGTTCGACATCGAT
>NZ_CAUVXI010000008.1:4030-6251 GCF_963555845.1 Protofrankia sp. Cas8
ACCGTGGACCCAATCCGTTCATGTTGCGCCACCACGGGCCGAACTCCGGGAACTGGTCGATCACATCAGGATCGTAGTTCCGGCCCGGCGGATGCACCGTCAATGCCTGATCATGCGCCTGCTCATACGGCATGCCCTGATCCAGGGGATCAGCCTCAGTCCACTCGTGCCGCATGAAGTTGGCCTGGCCTGCGCTCAGCGGCTGCCCGTTCTCGATGGCCTGCCCAATACGCTGAAGCATCACGTCGTTGGCAGCGAAGGGATCAAGCCCCGGACGCGCCAAATGCTGCGTCACTCGAACGACCTCGCCTGCTGAATAGCTACGGGTGTCGTTGATGGTGGTTTCGGTGCGCAGCGCTTTTCCTTCCTTGTGGTACTGCTTGATCGTGGCGTGTGTGTAGTCGACGTGCAGGCCGAGGGTGACACCTTCGGTGATGATCCGGGTGCGGAGCCGGCTCGGAGTGGGTCGTTGCCCGCCGTGTCGAAGTTGCCGGTCGAAGATGAGGTTGACCTGGTCGGGGCGACCGATGTCGAGGTTGTCCCGGATCACCTGTTCGAAGAAGATCCGTCCGGACAGGGGCCGGTCGAGGGTCTGGATCAGGGAGAACTCGGCCTGCAGGATGGAGATGTCATACCGGTAGCCGGCATCGCTGTCCTCAGGGGTGAACGGATGAGGCAGGAGCGCGAGCCAAATGCGGAGCAGCCCGTCGCAACAGCGGGGTACACCGGCTGCGGAGAGCGGTCAGTCTGGGAACCTGCTCGGCGAACGTCCTGCGCGCACAGCCGGTCACGTCGTAGAAGAATCGTCGCACTCGCAGGTGCACGACGAGCTCCTGGTTACTGGCGGGACAGTCCATGATCCGCCACTCATAGCGGCTGTGTACCCATTCGGAGTCGACCCCGCAGCCCGGACACGCGGCCGCTGTGGCGCGGCCTCGTCCATACACCTGCACCGACCAGCCAGCGGACGCGAAACGGTCGATCAACAGACCGGTGAACTGCGGAAACACGGCGCGGATCAGGTCGGACGCAAAAATCCACTATGATCCACAGAGGGCTGCATCGCCCCGACGCCGACCCATCACGGAACTCGTGCCAGAGCCCCGTCCAGCCTGTCGACGCTATCGTGATCATCCTATCGGAGCGTCGCTATGATCCTTTGAACCGCCCCATTTTATCTGACATGTCAGATAAATTAGCCAAAATCATGAAATACTAGCTCCCGCAGCGCGTATTGCGGAGGAACGCTACCCGTCGTGTAGTACGCAACGAACAGGCCGCCAGCTTCCTCGATATCGAATACCTCGCGCTGCAGGACAGTGGTCTCGCATCCGTTCCAATGAACGGGCACGTCTGGATCTAGATGCTCTCCGGTGACGCTCGTCTTGTGCCCAACGAGGTACTGTCGTGGCTTCAAGCCGTCGACTCTGCGCATCTCGACCATCAAACGATCCCGGGACCCGGCTGCCTGTATGTACTCCTGCGGCCACACGCGCAGATCGATCTGATCGAACGATGTATCCGGCGGGATGGCCCATAGGCTGAGTGAAAAACGGTTGGAGCCGTCGAGAAGCAGGAGCCGTTGACGAATCAACTCTGCCGGAGGGGCAACTGGGTCCTTCAGTTCCCCATGGATCCGCCCGTTCATTGTGAGGGCGTGAGTCACTAGCGTCATGGCACCCTCACCAAATACGTCGACGTGATCGAAATGCTGGCGCCGCCCAATGTCGCTGTAGCGGGGACACCACCGTCTACCTGGCCGTCGAACGCTCGTTGGGATGCTGTCAGGCCAGCCGATCCACCCTTCACCTCGACGCCCTGATAGGTACCGTCAGGATTGATCGATAACCCGTCGAAGTACCGAGTCGATCCATCGGGTAGCGTCGCGCGCACCTGATCGCCAATGACGCTCCGACCGGTAGCCGTCGTGTAGTCGGCGAGACCCTGCGCCTGCGCGCCAGCACCGTAGCTTCCCTTTCCAGTGAAGTGTCCAAGTGCATCGCGTCCGTCACCTCTGTCAACACCGACGCCTGTTTCTGCGGCGACGGTATCACCGGTGCCGGCGCAGGTGATGGCGCTCAGGTCTTTGGGGCGGGGTCCGGGGATGTTACGGGCCAACCAGGCGGCGGCGACCTGTACCCGGCTGACCACCGCCCGCCCGGCCGCGGTCCGGCCCGCTCTGCCCGCGAGGCTGCCGGCACCAGCCGAAACCAGACCACCA
>NZ_CAUVXI010000008.1:6731-10558 GCF_963555845.1 Protofrankia sp. Cas8
AGGTCATACAGGCCGGTAACCCCGTCGAGATACTGACCGTGGAACCGCAGCGGATCCCCCGCATAGCCCGCCCCGGTGACCGCGGCCGGCCCACCGAACGGATCCAGGCTCGCCGACCCGGTCAACCCCG
Organism: Protofrankia sp. Cas8; assembly: GCF_963555845.1. Lineage (NCBI taxonomy): Bacteria > Bacillati > Actinomycetota > Actinomycetes > Frankiales > Frankiaceae > Protofrankia > Protofrankia sp. Cas8. Next base: position 6,862 of record NZ_CAUVXI010000008.1, read on the forward strand.
CGCCGTCCGCATTGGCGAGGTCTTCGACGTCTCCGCTGTTTACCTACTCGACCACGACGTCCCACAGCGGCCGGTTCGCCGCGGCGATGAAGCCCTCGACGACCGTCCGGCTCAACTCGCCGAACCCGGCCCCGACAACCTCGCCCCGGCCCTCAGCCTCATCACCTTCATCGACAGCCTCGTCACCAAAACGCAGCCGACGCCCTGGCCCGCGGGATCACCTGAGATCCTTTGCCGAGCTCAACCGGGGAACGGCAGGACCGAAGCCCCAGCACCGGCCCACCGCTGCGTGACCATCGCGGCATCCCCGGGTGCCGGCTGAAGCACCACATGAAAGGGCACCGCCGGACGGTCCCACCACTCGCCCCGTACAACCGGCCGAGCCCACTCCTCGCATGCCCGCGTCAACGAGTCGACCAGCCAACCCAGTACGTCCGCACCCGCATCCGCCAAGACCTCACCAGGATCGGTGATCACGATTACATAGCCCGACCGCGGCGGCAGCCAGCCGAGATCCGCCATGCAGTCGTCGAAGGCGTCCATGTTCTCGCCGAAGTACCAAGGAAACTGCAGCGAGGCGGCGACCTCATCGAACGTGGCCTGCAACGTTCGCATCTTCCGTCCCCGGACGACTCGCACGACCAAGCCAGACTCCACCCATCCCACGACTGCCTCGCTCACGGCTTTGGGGTCGCGCTCCAGGACCAATAGCTCGAGCGTGCTGGACGCCCTCATCAACGACAGCGAGCTCGTCATCAGCAGGCGCTCCAAAAGTGGAGAAAAGAACGATAGTGATCGTCGGTGTAATCGGCCGACCTGCCACTCGCCAGCCGCTCAGCCCCGCGGCCGGCACCCTTCACGTAGGGGTTCACGTCCCTCTCCCGATACGTGATCGGATTCCCCGCTCCATCGACGCCCGGAAGCCGACTCTCCAGGTTGTTGACCATCGAGCCCCCTACAATCCGGCAGCGACAAACCTTTCTCCGTTACACGGCCACGAACCTTCCAAGCGATGAGGCTGCCGCCAGCCTGACACGCAGCCAGACGGTCCACAGGTTCGTGCCCGGCGTCACCACCAGCAACGACTCCCGGCTGCCATGGAACCGCCACCGACCCACAAGATCCCTACTGACATCGAAGGTGAGCATGCCGTGATCGACGCAGCACTCCAACCTCCACATGATGATCTCTGAGGTCAGGACATACCAGCCCGTTCTTCGCCGAACTCCTCAAAACGCTGCGCACCGAGCCCGGCTGGTCGCCAAACACACTCGCAGACACGATCGACAGCGATGACCATCAAGTCAGCCGCCAGGAAAACGGGCGCATCATCCCGCGCCTCGCAACGGTCGTCCGCTTCACCGCAATCCTCACCATCAGCCTCGACGACCGCGTCATCGAAGCAGCCACCAGCCGACCACCGCCCTCACCGACCACGCCACACATCACGCCCGCCTATCGACTACTCGCAGCCACTGCCAGAACTCCTCATGATCGACCTCCTCACCGCCGATAATGCGATGCCCATAAACACCGACTGCGCGGTCAACATCGTCATTGGCCCTGTACTTTGGAGTCTCGGTCCCGAACCCCATGATCACATGGCGCTGGTAGGAAACGTTCGTCTTACCCCAGATGAAGAACTCCCAACGCAGGTTCGGATGCCGTTCGATCATCACATCGCCGAGGAACAACCCGACATCGTTGACCACCGAATACCAGTCCGGCAGCAGCCGACCCGGCTTATCCGGATCACCCTGCACACCGGCACGGAACCAATCGTTGAGATCCTGAATCGCCGCGTCATCGGTGCCCAGCTCAACACCATTCGCCTTCAGCAGCCGACCCAACATCACGATCCGCGCCGGCTTGGCCGCCATCAGCCGCACGAACGCCTGCCGGGCCTCCCGGCGGGGCAGCGTGTTCAGCGGGCCGAACACACCCGGATGATAGATCTCGTAGCCGTCCCAGTCTATACTCATCGCACCGCCCACCCGATCCCGGCCTTGTTCAACGCCGCCTGCAGCGGTCCTGTCGGACCTCTCTCACCGGTCACGGCACTCCGCGAGAATACCCACAGCACGCCGTTGACCTTATTATTGTTCTGCATCAGCCACTGGTCCTTCGCGATCTGAGCCTGAATACTCGAACTCAGCGACATCCGGCCGACCTTCGACTCAATCGCCACACCATTCGACGTCAGGACATCGACGTAACGTGCCCCGAACGGCGTGCCGAAGTGCTCCTCAATCGTCGACCCTGGATACCGCAAGGCGATCGCATCCCGAGCCGCGTCACCGACGGGCTGGTTCGCCGCTATCCCTCCTGTTTGTACTGCGGTCGGATACCAGGCAACATCGTTTACTGAACTGCGCGCCCTCCCGCGTGCGTTACCGCGAGGCGATACCGGTGCTGCTGGATTGGCTTCCGCGGATCACGGCCTGTAGCCGGAAGTGTTCCCGCCGTACCCGATTGGCGGAGGTCAATCCACCACCATCCGGATACCTCATATACCTGAAGTCTCCTACGAGACCAGGACGTCACCATATGAATTAAAAATCAGTAATTTATGTCAATATCTCAATCATCTCGGATACACCTTCACGCACCGCTCCCGAATGACCCTGAGAGAGAATTTCTTGGCACCTATCAAGGATGGGAATTCCATCAAGCCAGAGAGAGGCGAGCTTGTCTCGGATATGATATCCGGCGTTGTCATCATTAGCGCCAAGCGCACGCAGCACCTCGGTAAGACCGGCGATCCCTCCACCGATCGCGAGAACCTCGACCGCCACCTCAATCACAGCGATATCTGCATCGTCAAGCATGGTGACCAACTGATTAAAAGCCACCGGTACATCAAGGTGACCCGCGAGCGCACGCGCCGCGTCGGCACGCTCCTTGAAGTCCTCCGAAGCAGCCGCCTGAAGTTCTTCCTCGAGGGACCGTGGTGCTGGCCGGGTGGAGTCATCGCTTATCATGGCACCTCATCGGCTGTTGCAGCCCGAACGGGAAGTTTACGCGGGAATATCTCTCCGGAGGGATTCACATCGTGAACATAGTCCACGCTATGAGGCGTTGGGATCCCATTATGTGCACGGCCGGACAGATCGACACGTTTGATGATATTCCCCGCCTCATCATACTCCGCATAATTCGTAATCTGTCCTGCTGGTGAACGCTTAACCAGGAGACCCTCAGGGGGCCCGCTTTTCGCAGGAAGATTGCCTTTTTTCCATGTACTTGCTGCCTCGAGACGACTACCTAGAGTATCCCTGGCTGCGGCGCCACCGAGGACCCCTCCGGGATTTACGGCGGTTGTCAGGGTAGCGGCTTCGGTGTCGACTTGGCCCGCACCGGCGCAGGTGATGGAACTCAGGTCCTTCGGCCGAGGCCCCGGAGCGTTCCGGGCCAGCCAGGCCGCAGCGACCTGTACCCGGCTGACCACCGCCCGCCCGGCCGCGGTCCGGCCCGCTCTGCCCGCGAGGCTGCCGGCACCAGCCGAAACCAGACCACCACCCGCACCGATGGCGAAGTCCCCACCCGCATCCGACCAGCTATAACCCCCATCACCGAACAGCTGGCTCGATAGACCACCCGCGGTGACCGAGCCCAGGCCGGCACCCGCCCCAGCCGCCGCCACCCCGGCGAACCCATCCGCGAGCGCAAACCCGGCTTCCCCACCCGCGCCGATCAA
>NZ_CAUVXI010000008.1:10951-37074 GCF_963555845.1 Protofrankia sp. Cas8
TCATACAGGCCGGTAACCCCGTCGAGATACTGGCCGTGGAACCGCAGCGGATTGCCCGCATAGCCGGTTCCGGTGACCGCGGCCGGCCCACCGAACGGATCCAGACTCGCCGACCCGGTCACCCCGGCGCCGTCCGCGATGTCGGTGATACTGCCCGTCGTGTCGGCCAGCAGCCAGCTCAGCGCCCCACCGGGAGTGCCATCCGCGACCGCGGTCCCCAAATCGGACTGCGGGTCGGCCCACCAGGTATGCGCGGCCGTCCCGTCGCCGGTGGTCTCACCGATCCGGACGGGCAGCGGTCCGCCGGTGTCCCACGTCCAGGTCGCGTCCGGGGTGCCGTTGACCGTCCGACTGATCCGATTACCCTGCTCGTCGTAGCCGTAGGTGACGGTGCGGCCGTCCTCCAACGTGACCGACCGCAGGTTGGTGTCCAACCCGTAGGCCAACGTCCGGGTCCCCCCCGGCCCGGTCGACGAGGCGAGGTTCCCGTTGCCGTCATAGCTGTAGGACGCGACGGTCGCGGTGCCGACGGTGTCGGCGGTGGGCCGGTCATCGGCGTCATACGCCGAGGTCACCGTCTTGTCATCGGTGGTGTGCACCGTCACCGTCGACGTGCGGTTCCCGTCGCCGTCATAGCCATAGGTCGTCGCCGGCGACGACGCCGTGCAGGTCGTCCCCGATGTCGGCCGGCAGATCCCGGCGACCTGCCCGGCCGTGTCATAGGAGTAGACCGCCGACGTGCTGGTCGACCCACGCTGTGTGGTGACCGTGGTCGGGTTCCCCGCCGGACTCAACGTCACCGTCTGCGCGAGGAGAGTCGCCCCGCCGGCCGCGGTGTGGGTCAGCCCCGTCAACCGGCCGGCCGGATCATAGGTCCGGGTGCTCGCCGGCCCGCCGGCCCGACTGGTCGAGGTCAGCTGCCCGGCCGCGTCATAGCCGTAACCGATCGTCGTGGTCGTCCCGGCGGCGGTCAGACCGGTCCCGGTCAGCCGCGCATCGGCCCCCCAGGTGTAGGACTGGGCCCGCCCGCCGGGCAGGGTCCGCCCGGTCAGCCGGCCGTCGCCGTCCCAGGTGTAGCCGACCTGGACCGGCCCGCGGGTGATCCCGGTGGTCCGCCCGGCCGGGTCGTAGCTGATCGCCGCGGTCGACGTGCCGTTACTGATCTGGGTGGGCCGCCCGGCCTGATCGTAGGTCCAGGTGATGTCTGGGCTGGCGTCGCTGTAGTCGATTTTCGTCTGCCGGTCGAGGGTGTCGTAGCTGTAGGTGGCGCTACCCGCCGGGGCGGTGACGGTGTTGACGTGGCCGTCGGGGGTGTAGGTGTAGCCCGTGACCCGGCCCGTCGGTGTGGTCGCCGTCGCGACCCGGCTCGCCTTGTCGTAGGTGTAGGTGTAGGCCTTCCCCGTCGGGGTCGTCAGCGTCTTGAGCTGGCCGGCCTTGTCGTAGGTGTACTGGGTGACCGCGCCGGTCGGGCTGGTGACCTTGTTGACGTTCCCGACGGAGTCGTGACCGTAGACCGTGGCGCGGCTCTCCGGATCGATAACCTTCGTGACCTGGTTCGCGGCGTCGTACAGAGTCGACGTCGCATGGGCGAGCGGATCGGTGACCTTGGTGCGGTTCCCGGCCACGTCATAGGCGAACGTGGTCGTGAACGTCGCCGGGGTCGCCCCCGCCGCGTTCCCCCGCGGATCGACCACCGTTGTCGTGTTGCCGTCCGCGTCGTAGGTGTACGTCGTCGCGGCACCGCCGCCGGTCTGGGACCGCAGCAGCTGCCCGGCCCGGTCGTAGGTGGAGGTGACGCTCACCCCGCCGCCGGTGCGGGTCTTGGGCCGGCCAACCTCGTCGTAGCCGGTCGTGGTCGCCACCCCGGTGGGGTCGGTGACGGCGGTGACCCGCCCGGCCCGGTCGTAGGAGGTGTGGGTCACCGCACCGGTCGGGTCGGTCACCGCCACCGGCAGCCCCACCGCGTCGTAGCTCGTCGTGGTCGCCACGTAACGGTCAGGCTGGGTGGGGTCGACGGTGCGGGTCTGGGTGAGCCGTCCCGCCGCGTCGTAGGTGTAGAGCGTCGTGGCGCGGCGCCGGGTCTCCGCGTCGACCCCGGCGACGTTCCCCGCCGGCGCGGTGCGGCTCGCCAGCTGCCCGGCCAGGTCGTACACCGACGTGGTGATCGCACCGTCGGGGGCGGTCAGGGTCACCTCTCGGCCCGCCGGGTCGTAGGCGTGGCGCGTCACCCGGGCGTACGGATCGGTCTCGGTGAGCCGGTTCCCGGTGCCGTCATAGGTGTAGGTGCTCACCCCGGCGTTCGGAGCGGTCACCGTCAGCACCCGGCCGAGGGCGTCGTAGGTGTAGGCCGTCTGGTGCCCCAGCGGGTCCGTGCTGGTCAGGACGTGCCCGACCGCGTCGTAGGTGTAGGTCGTGGTGAACGTCGCTGGCGTCCCACCGGCGACGGTGCCACGCGGGTCGGTCTCGCTGAGCCGGTGGTGCGACGCGTCGTAGGTGTAGGTCGTGACGGCGCCGCTCGGCGCGGCCTGCGCGACCAGGTCACCGACCGTGTTGTAGGTGTTCGTCGTCGTGCGGCCCAGCGGGTCGCTGCTCGTCGCGACCTGACCCCGCCCGGTGTAAGTCAGCGTCGTGACACCACCGTCGGGGGCGGTCGTCGTCACCAGCCGACCCTGACCGTCGTAGGTGGAGGAGGTCACCTTCCCGACCGGGTCGGTGTAGCTCGTCACATGGTTGGCGGCGTCGTAGGTCCACCGCTCCTCCGGTGGGCTCGGATCGTCGACCGCACCCGGCAACGTCCGGCGCACCAGATTGCCACGGGCGTCGTACTCGCTGTGACGCAGCTGCTGACCGGTGCTGTTCTCCTCCGTCGGCTGATTCGCCGCGTCGTAGTAGACGTCGTCCGCCCGGCCGTTCGCATCCACCTGGGAGGCCAGCACGTTGCCGGCATAGACGTCGGCGTGCACAACCCCGTCCGGGTCGGTGACGGTCGCGGTCTGGCTCGCCTGGTCCCAGGCGAACGTGGTGACCCCGCCCGCCGCGTCGGTCTGGCCGGTGACCCGCCCGGTCGCCGGGTCGTACGTCGTGCCCGCCGTCGTCGTCCCGGTCGGGTCGACAATCCCGCCCAGATGGCCGGTGGCCGTGTCGTAGGTGTAGGTCGTGGTCTTACCGTCCACCCCGACGACCGAGGTCAACCGGGCGGTGGAACCCGCGGCGGTGTAGCCGTAACCCACACTGTGACCATCCGAACCGGTCACTCCGGTGATGCGGCCGGTCGCCGCACCGCTGGTCCCCCACGCCACCGTGACCGTCTGACCGACGGTGTCGGTGAGCGTACTCAGTGTCCCGCCGGCGTACGCCAGCGTGACCCCACGGCCCTGCTCGTCGACCGAAGCGACCAGACGGCCGGTGTCATCGAACCGCAGTTCCTCGTTGGCGTGATTACGCACCGTCCAGCCACCGCCGGACCGGGTGGTCATCGTCGCGGTGACCCCCGGATCGTCCGCGGTGTAACTGCCGTCGCCGTGCCGGGTGAACTGGCTCTGACCCCCGGTACCCTCCCGGAAAATCGGGGCCGACCCGTCACCGGGAATGATCGAGGCGTTGAACCCGAACGTCCACCCCACCCCATAGGGACCGTCGGTGGCGTCCAGACTGTTGTAGGTCCGCCCCCAGTCCAACCCGGGACCGACGCCGGGCAGCGTCAGGTCCTGGAAGGTCTCCATCAGACCACCGGTCGCGGTGTTCACCGGATCCGCCGCGAGCCTGGTGTTGACCATGCCGCGGCCGTCCCAGCAGGAACATCCCCAGGTACGGCGCAGCGGCTGCGGGTGCGGGCCGCCGTAGCCGGCGAGCGTCACCGTCCGCAGGAACAACGACCGACCCGCGTCGGTGCCCGACGCGACCAGCCCATGACCGCCGGTATAGTCCCGGGTTTCGTTGTGCGCCCAGTCGCTGATCGGGGTTCCACCGACATCGAGGGGATGGAAACTCCCCGCATCGTCGATGCCGAGCCGGTAGATACGATGCCGGTCGCTGTACGGCGCGAAGTCGGTGTACGGGGTGGACCCGTTCGTCAGCTGTTTCCGGAGATGATTGTCGAAGAACACGTTGTTCGGACCCGACGAACCCGACCATTTAACGGCCTTCTGCCCGGCCGCCCACCAGATCGGATACCAGTCGGAGTCGTCCGGCAGCGACCCGCCCTCATCACCGCAGTTCGTCGAACAATTCGCCGACCGGTGCGCATACGGCACCGAGACCTCGTTGAGCTCGAACAGATTGTTCCGTTCATAACCGCCATGCAGATTGAGATCGGAATCGAAGCTGTTACCGATCGCGACGTTCCCCGACGCACTCCACTGGAACGTGAAGTGCCGCAGATTACGCGTCGTGTTCCCGGCGTAGACCGAATCCCACACCCGGGAACCCCGCAGATAGCCGTTACCGCCCTTACCCTTGTTCCACGCACCGTCGAACTGGTTGTCGATGATACTGAGGTTCGCCGCGGCCTCGGTCGCGATCGGATGCGAACCCGTCATCTCGCTACGGACACCGGTGACCCAGCTGTTCGCCGCCCACTTGAACACGATCCCGTGCATCGCACCGGCCGGGTCCATGTTGCCGTAGTTGTCCTTCGCCTTCGCCGCGTCCAAACCCGGCTCGTCCTGAGTGAACGACAGATTCTCGATACCCACCCCGAGCACGGGGTCGACCAGCGGATCGACGACCGAGTCGAAAACCTGCCCGTTGATGGGATCGGACCCGTCCGACACCGACGTGACCGGAACGTCGTACTCCAGCGGCTTGTCCAGCGTAATCGTCTTTCCGAGCGGGTCACCGGCGGTGACCAGGAAAATCTGCTGGCGCATGTGCAGGTTCTGCAGATCGAACGTCGTCGGCAGCGCCTTCATCGCGTTGTAGAAGTTCAGGCTGTTCGCGGCCATCACGTTCACCAGGCCGCCGACCTTCAGATTGTCGAAGGCTGCGTCGGCGGCCAGATACACCACCGTGTCGCCCTTCCGGCCCGCGAACCCGGCGTCACCGGGCTTGCCCCGCAGCTTGAGCCCACTCACCCAGTGGTCGTTGACGGTGCCCTCGTAGAGGTCCTTACGATTCGCCGGCGCCGCGGTGTACTCCGCCGCGTACTTCGCGGCGACCGCCCGGCTCTGCACCCGGAACAGCCCACGGCCCGGCCACAACCAGCCGCCGTTCGCGGACCCGTTGCCCATCGCGTCGACGTCCCACCGCGTCCCATCCGAGGTGATCGTGTCATACCGGGTGGTGCCGTCGGGCTTGTAGACCAGATGGGTACCGGCCTGCGGATCCGACCCCGCACCGCGGACGATCAGATAGTCCGCGTCCAGATGAATCTCATGCGAGATGTTCAACGTGCCGGCGGGCAGCTCCAGCAGGCTTTCCTGCGTGTACGAACCCGACGGGGAACAATTCGCCTTGATCGAATCGATCGCCGCCTGAATACCGGCCGTGTCGTCCTGACCGTCGTTGGGAACCACCCCGTAGGTGCCGGTCAGAACGCCGGCCGTCAGACGGCACGCCGATTCCGATCGGACGTTGGCATTCCCCGGCAGCACCGACCCGCCACCGAAACCCGCCTTCGACCAGTCATACACCCCGGGCACCGGACCCCGCCGATTATCCGCCGTCACCCACAGGTCACGCAACGCCGGCGCCGGCTCCTCATACACCGTCTTCGGTGGCGTCCAGTTCGGGTCCACCACCGTGAAGTTCGCCACCACGAACTTCGTCGTCGACGCGTCCACATTCCACCGCGCCTTGAGTTTGTGCACCCCCTGCGAGATCGACGCCGGGATCGTCCACTGATACGGCGACGCCGGATCCTTACCCGCATACGCATCATCGACCAGCCAGGTCACCTCACCGGTAACCGTCGAATCCGCCCCCACATCCGCGGTGAACGGTGCCGGCAGCGACGCACCGTCGAGCGCCACACCATTCACTTCCAGGAACGGATCCGCCACCGCCCGGGCGACCGTCGGCATACCCGCCGCCATAACAACCGTCACGATCAGGCCGGCGATGACGCGGAGGAACCCCGCCCGCGTCCGGAGCCGAAGCCACCGGCGCGGCCCGACAGCAAACACCCCAGCCGCCGAGGCGAATACAGAACCCAGCGATCCCGGAATGCGGGCCATGACGTTTCCTCACTGAAGACAAGAACCTGCACGGACCCACGCTTGACGGACCGCACCGGACAACAGCGCAGCCCGACAAGACAACACGGGGTGACCTGCACGCTCAGATGAACGCGCAGCACACAGCACCAACACAAACGGAACGCAGAAGACCCATCAGCGCAGGCGCGCTCGTGCGCCCACCCTTAAGATCAGAAAACAGCCAGGCCGCTACCCGGACACGAGATCAGCACCTATGTCCAGTACGTATGGATTCACGTTGCGGAGCATTGCACACGATCCGTCGCAGAGTCGAGCCGTTCAGCATCCGCAGCATCTATGGTTCATCCGTTGTTACCGGCGTGGGTTGCGAGAGCCCTCGATGATCCTTACGGGCGTGGGTGAGCACTACGCTGCCGAGGCCGTCCGGGCTGCGCCGGTCCGACATCGCCACGACGGGCGAGAGCAGCGCAGCCGCGTTCCAGCCGAGACGACCACCGCTGGCCGACAGCGTCAGGTACAGCCGTTCGGCCAGCGGCGACCGGAACAGGTAGGTCTGGCGAACCACGGACAGGCCGCGGCCGTCCAGCAGTTCCGCCAGCTGATCACCCGTGTAGGTACGTTTCACCTGATATCTCTCCCGATGGCGGGCAGACAGCCGCGGCCAGCGGTGCGCCCGGGTCAACGCGTCGGCGGACAGGACGAGATCTCCGCCCGCCTTGAGGACCCGCGCCATCTCGGTGAGCGCACCCGGGCCGTCGTCGAAGTGCTCGATCGCGCAGACCGACATCACCACGTCGAAGGAACCGTCGGCGAACGGCAGCGTGAGGGCGTCCCCCTCGATGAGGGCGGGACGCCCGCGCAATCTGCGACCGAAATCCAGTTTGTCCCGGGCAAGATCGACGCAAACGGCCCGAGCTCCGCGCCGGACGGCCCGACCAGCCCAGTAGCCATCGCCACCGGCGACGTCCAGGACGGTACGCCCGGTGAGCTCACCCGCCCACTCCAGCAACGTGCCCACTTCGCGGCGACGAATCACATGCACCTGGTGACCGACATAGGCCACAGCCTGGTCACGTAGCGAACTCGCAGACCACCCCGAGGACGGCATTCCCGGCGAAGGCACCCCTGGCACGAGCCACAGTCTGCCCGCCGGCAGCCGACTGGACATCCCGAGCCGACAGCACTACACGCAGCATCGACCACGGTACAAAAAGCAACACAAGGCACTTCCAAACATATACGGAGAGTGCTCTAACGGGCGCCCGTAGCACCCATGAGCACATCCAGGTAGCGAGCCCACGCCGCATCCGCGTCCGGGGGGACAACCCTTGCCCGCAAGGCCTTGAGCACTCCCGGCTCGTAGAGCCGCCGCAGCGTCCCGGCCAACGACACCGAGTCGCCGGGTGCGGCAAGAAGCCCGTCCACGCCATCACGTACGGTCTCGACCAATCCGCCGACCCGGGTCGCGACCACCGGCAGACCGTGCAGGTGGGCAAGGTCGACGTTCTGGGTCGCCGTCCCCGCCCGGTACGGCAGAACGAGCGCATCCGCGGTCGCGAACAACGCCGGCACATCGGTCACCGACACATATCCGGGACGCAGCTCCACCCGCGCGGTCAGGCCGAGCTCGGCGACGAGCTCGCGGGTGCGCTCGACACCACCCCAGAACTCCCCGGCGACGGTCAGGCACACATCGGGCGGCCCGGCCGCCAATGCCCGCAGCAGGACATCCAGACCTTTGTACGGTCGGATCAGCCCGAAGAACAACAGCCTGCGCCGGACGCGATCCCCGTCTCCTGCTCGGTCTCCTGCTCCATCCCCATCGGGGGACGGTCGAATGTCACCATCCGCGGTATCCATCTCACGCCACGTCCGCAGATGCGGCGCCATCACAGCGACCGCCACCGGCCGATCCGTCAGCGCACGGGCCTGTTCAGCCTCGGCCGACGTGTGTACGACGACTCCCGACACCCGCCGCAGCACGGCCCGGATCAGCGGTTCATCGCCGGCGCGCCGCTCATGCGGCAACACGTTGTGGCACAGAGCGAGGACGGCAGGCCCACCAGCCCGAGGCCCAGCAGCCGGTCGGAGGCCGGTGATCATCGTCCCCGCCGGTCGGAGACCGGCGAGGATACCCAGATGGGCCGGCGCCTGGATCGGGGTCACCACGACGATGATCACCGCATCGGCGCTGTGGCACAGCCGCCGGCCAAGCCGTACCCACGAATCCGGGCGGCACCACGACAGCGGATACGCCGTGGCCGCGAAGGGCTCTGTCTCGGGGTGACTCACGCGCTGGCGACCCGGGTAGAGCCGGGCCGGATACTGCCGCGACCATGACTCTATCCGCACACTGTGGCCACGCCCTGCGAGCCGGTGTGCCAACTCCGTCGTGTGCTGGGCGACACCTCCCTTGTACGGGTGGGTCGGACCGACGATCGCAATACGCGCCCAGGACGTTCGGGCCGTCGACATCTCAGGTGCCACTGCGGGAACGGACTATCAGGTCGCCGATCAGGGCCAGTACCACGATCTGGAAACCGACCAGGATCGCCAGCAGAGTGGACGTGGTGACCCGCAGGTCGTACCGGATGAGATCCACGGCGAGCTTCACGAAACCCAACCCCATGATCCACAAAGCGATCGGCATCAGCACCCTGATCGGGTCGAAGTACATGACCATCCGCAGCACCTGCAGGATGTAGCGGCGCGCGTCCCGAAACGGATGGAACTTGCTCGTACCCGACCGCTTCGCGTAGTGGATCGGAATGTAGTCCACGGGGTGCTGATTCGACAGGAATGCCATCGTAATCGTGGTGACGCAGGAGAATCCAGGCGGTAGCAGCCGCAGATACGGCAGGGACACGTCTCGCCGAAATGCCCGTAGACCCGAGTTCAGATCGGGAATCTTCATGCCGGTCAGGCGCTGCGCAATCATCCGGATGAACCACTTGGCCGGCACCCGTGCCCATTTGTGCGTTCCCTCCTCCGTGATACGCGCACCCACAACCTGATCAACGTCGGGGTTGGCATCGAGATGGCGGACGAACTCCGGGATCCGGTCATTCGGATAGGTCATGTCCGCGTCGGTCCAGACCACGATCGTCCCGCGGGCATCCTGCGTGCCGATGCGGCGAGCGGTGCCCGAGCCGCCGTTGCGGCGGAACGAAATCAGCCGCATCCGCGGGAACCGGTGCATCACACCACGCAGCAGGGCGGCAGTGTTGTCGGTCGACTTGTCGTCGATTACCAGCAGTTCGTAACTGTAGCCGCTGGCATCCATGGCGGCACTGATCCGCTCCAACTCGCGGACCACATGATCCTGTTCGTTATAGCATGGAAGCACGATAGTCACGTAGGGCACGGCAGTTACGGACGGCGCGGCGGGTATCTCCGCTGTCGGCCCGACCCCGGATCGCTGTCGGTTCAGGGTGGGCATGCTCGCAGTTGGGGTGTTCGGAGCTGGCGTGCTCGGACCGACCGATGCACGGACAACACTGCCACTCACGTCGACGCTGCTCCTGATAGTCAGCCGGAACGCACGGGTTCACCGGTACCGCTGGAGTGCTGGAGTGCTGGACTGCTCACGGATCGGTCGAAGTGAATGATCCTCTCCTCCCCCGCATGCGCCTGGATCCCAGAGTTGCACGGCAGGTCCAAACGCCGGGGATGGAGGCCCCTTCGCGGGTACAACACGACCATGATCGCGTCGTCTCCGACCGGTTAGGCTCATCAACCATGGATGGACTCAGCGATCGTCTCGGCCGTCATGTCAGAACGCTTGACCGGCAGTTCGTCCACGACCTTCGGGAATACGCCCGAAACGTCAGGACGCTGCGCGCGGGGCGGGAGGCGTCCGCACGCTCCTTCGCGGCGGGGTTGCGCTACCCGATCGCGCACGGGCAGCCAATCTGGATCGGATCGCCGACCGTCATCGAAGGGCACGAACGCATCGAGTTCGCCGACGGCGCGGCCCTGCGGATCGGCCTCGGCCCGTTCGGGATCTCGACCCACCGGGACACCTCCGTGCTGCGGATCCATCCCGAAGGACGACTGCGGTGCGAGGGGGTCGTGTCGGTGCAGCGCGGGGCACGCATCGTGGTGGACTCCGGCCTGCTGCAGCTCGGCCACAACGTCAACATCAACGGCTTCGCGAAGATTCTCGTGCGGGAACGCGTGAGTATCGGAGCGGGCTGCACCATCTCCTGGGACACCCAGATCCTCGACAACGACTTCCACCCCATGACGGTGGACGGGGTGGAGCAGCCGATGAGCGCCCCGGTGATCCTGGAGGATCGCGCCTGGATCGGCACCCGGGCGATCGTCCTGAAGGGAGTGACGATCGGCGAGGGAGCCGTGGTCGCCGCGGGCGCCGTGGTGACCCGCGACGTCCCACCGAAGACAATCGTCGCGGGCTCGCCAGCCAAGATTGTCGGCCAGGTCGACTCCTGGCGGTAGCTCGGCACAAGCCGCCGGCAGCATCACGGGAGAGAGCGACACATCCCGAGGCTATCACCGATAGTAGCTTTTCGCGTACTTAGAGTTGTTACACTGCCCGACGTCGATCAGGTGCGAACGAATCGGGGCCGACATGACCGTCGTGGGCGTTCGGGATGGGGGCGTCCGGGATGCGGGCGTCCAGGATGCGGAGGCGTTCGGATCCCGGCCGACTCATGCCGCCGCCGCCGGACGGTTCGGTCCGGTGGAACTGGTGCGTCGAACCCCGGCGCACATCTGGTTGGTCACCGGGCTTTTCAGCCTCCTGCTCGCGTGCTGGTCGGTACTGGTGCCTCAGTATCACGCACCGGACGAACCGAACCACGTCGACGCGATCATGCGACTCGTCCAGGGCGACGGCTGGCCGCGTCCGGGCAACGCCTTCGTGACGGCCGACGGAGTCGGAGCCATCGCGGTGTCACCGTTCGGCAGCCCCGCGGATCCCTACGACCTGACGGTCGACCCGGTCCCCGAGCGGGACGCGGTAGCGCGGTCAGCGCGACCCGCCTGGGACAGACTTGCCAACCCCGGGCAGCCGCCAGGCTCCATCCAGCAGCTCGTCCAACATCCACCGTTGTACTACTGGGTGAACGCCACCATCCTCGCCGCGTTCCCGGGCGGCGGGGACACCCTGCGCTGGGACGTGACCATCGGCCTGCTTCGGATGATCAGCGTGGCGATGGTGGCACCGCTGCCGCTGCTCGCGTATGCGGCCACCCGCCGGCTGCACCCGTCCCCTCTCGCCGCGACGGTCGCAGCACTGACGCCCTTCGCCGTTCCACAACTGGTCCACATCGGCTCCAGCGTCAACAACGACAACCTGCTGGTCCTGTTGGGCGCGCTGGTCACGGTGGCGGTCGCCCACATCCTGACCGGGGACACCTCGGCGCGGACAGCGGGGTGGACCGGCCTGCTGACCGGACTGGCGCTGCTCACGAAGTCCTTCGCGGTTGTGCTGGTGGCCATGGTCGGCGCCGCGTATGTGATCAGCTGGCTACGCGGAGCGCGCCCGTCCAGGTCGTCGATCGCACTGTGCAGTTTCATGATCATTGGCGCCGGCGGCTGGTGGTGGCTGGTCAACATCATCAGATGGGGCGCGTTCCAACCGCGTACACCGGGCTTTCCACCCGGCCGGTACGTCGGATCGGACTGGACCGTCTACTGGAGCTGGATGTCGCAGGGCTTGCTGGGTCGCTGGTGGGGTTCGATCGGATGGTACGAGGTCGATCTGCCGTTGCCGCTGGTGCTCGCAGCCTCGGGTGTCGTCGCCGGGCTGGCCGCCTGCGCCGTGATCCGCACTGCCGGCCGGAGGAACCGGACGAACCTGGTGTTCATGCTGTGGCCGACCAGCGCCCTGCTGGTCGTCGTCGCGGTCGGGGCAGCCATGCACGTGGCGGACACCGGGCACATCACCGGAGTCTCCGGTCGATACCTGTTCACCGGCTTCACCGGGATAGCCGTGCTGGTCGGCACCGGGACGGCCACACTGCGACCCCGCTTTGCCCGGTGGATGCCGCTCGCGCTCCTGACCGCCGCAGTCGGCATGCAAGCGGAGTCGATCAGCGAGGTCGTCACCTACTTCTGGCGCCCGCCCGCGGGTGGCGTCACCGAAGCCTGGCATGCCATGACCGCCTGGTCGCCGTGGCCGACGGTCGTTGTGGAGGTCGTCTTCGTGTCCACTGTCGTCCTCACCGTCGTGACCGCGGTGGCGGTGACACGCGCTTGGCGGGAACCGACGGGCGGACGCACCGCCCGCGCGGCAACACCCGCCGTGGCGGGAGCAACGTGCGCCGAGCTGGACACGGTGCCCGCCGAGCTGGACACGGTGCCGGCCGGGCGCGACACGGTGCCGGCCGGGCGCGACACGGTGCCGGCCGGGCGGGCGCAGAGATCCCCGGCCACGATCGAAGTGATCGACACCCGCCGGCTCGACGCGTCCGTTCGGCACCGCCAGGGTCCCGACCTACCACCGGTCGTGTCGTTGTCAGGAAATGTCACACTGCTCGGGCAACCAGGCAAACCAGGTGGCCGGTGGCCGCTCCCGCCGCGCACTGTCCGGCCACCCGACGAGCCCGCCTCCTGACAAGGACACAGCCTGACAAGGACGACACAGCCTGACGAGGACGCCGCCTGGCGGGCGGAGCAGACCCGGGACGTGACCGCGTACGCTGCGCACAGAAACGCTCTAGGAGGCTGGTCTCTCTGCCGCCCTCGCCATCCGGCGCGCCGGCGACGCCCCCCGCGGCGCTGGCTCCCTCCGACCCTGCGAGCCTGGGTCGCTACGTGCTGCTCGGTCGTCTCGGCGAGGGCGGCATGGGCACGGTTTACCTGGGCCGCGCCCCGGATGACCGACTGGTCGCGGTCAAGGTGATCCGCGCCGAGCTCGCCCGCGTCCCGGAGTTCCGCGCCCGGTTCCGCCGAGAGGCCGCCGTCGCCCAACGGGTCGCCCGGTTCTGCACCGCCGAGGTTCTCGACGTGGTCGACCCCGCCGACGGCGCGCCGTACCTGGTCACCGAGTACATCGACGGCCCCACGCTGACGCAGGCCGTAGCCCGCGGCGGTCCACTGACCTCAGCCGATCTCGAACGGGTCGCGGTCAGTGTCGCCGCCGCCCTCACCGCCATCCACGCGGCCGGTCTGATCCACCGCGACCTGAAGCCGTCCAACGTCCTGCTCTCGCCGCTGGGGCCACGGGTCATCGACTTCGGTATCGCCCGCGCCGTGGATGCCGAAACAATCATCAGCAAAGACCTGCACGTGGTCGGAACGCCCGCGTTCATGGCGCCGGAACAGGCCATCGGGGACCCGGTCACCGCGGCCGCCGACATCTTCTCCTGGGGCGGGCTCGTCACCTTCGCGGGAACGGGTTCGTACCCGTTCGGGGAAGGCCCGACGCACGCCCAGCTCTACCGGGTCGTCCACCATGAGCCGAACCTGGACGGCCTGCCGGACATGCTGCGCGACGTGGTCGAAGCGGCGATGCACAAGGCGCCGAACGCGCGGCCCAGTGCCCAGGAGCTGCTGATTCGCCTGGTCAACCTGGGCACGACCACCAAGCCCGACCCCGAGGTCACCCAGCTCGTGCGGACCGCCTCGGCATCCCTGCTGCCACTGCAGATGACGCCCCCCGACAACGGCACATCCCAGACACAGGCAGCACAGGCAGCACAGGCAGCACAGGCAGCACCGGCAGCTGTCTCACCGACGAGGCACGCCGGCGACCGGATCACAGTCGACCAGACCGACCCGGGCAGCCACCGGCGCCGGCCTCGGCTCCCGTGGCGCAGCCCACTCGGCCGGGTGGCGACGGTGCTCTGCGGCGCCGTCGCTCTGGTGGTCGCCACCGTCATAGCGATCATGGCAATGCGCCCCGCCAACGGGTCGGGGACCGATGTCCGGGGGTGGGCCGAGGTCGCACGCACGGTCGCGGCGGATGCCGACGCGACCCGAGGCGTCAACGCCACCCTGGCCGCCCGGCTCAGCCTCGCGGCCTACCGGATCTCGCCCAGTCCGCAAACGCGGGCGAGCCTGATCACGTCGTTCGCGGGACGTTACGCCACACCACTGACCGGTCACACCCTGTCCATCCTCGGTGGAGCGTTCAGCCCCGACGGCAATCTGTTCGCCACCGCGAGCGCGGACCGGACCGTCGAGCTCTGGGACGTCACCAGACCGGCCCAACCGACCCTGCTCACGACCCTGACCGGGCACACGGACTGGGTCCTTGCGGTCGCGTTCAGCCCGGACGGCCGGACCCTGGCGACCGGCGGTAACGACGGCACCGCGCGGCTGTGGGACATCACCGATCCGCACAAGCCGGTGACCCGCGCAACCCTGACCGGACACAACGCGCATGTCCGGGACGTCGCGTTCAGCCCGAACGGGCGCCTGCTCGCGACCGCCGGGGACGACAACACCGCCCGGCTCTGGGACGTGACCGACCAAGCCAGGCCGCGCCAGCTCAGCGTGCTCGCCCGACATCAAAGCTGGGTGCAGGACGTCGCGTTCAGCCCCGACGGGCGCCTGCTGGCGACCGCGAGCGCCGACAACACCGCCCGTCTCTGGGACATCAGCGAGCCCACCCAGCCGATCCCCCTCGCCTCTCTCAACGGCCACACCGACTTCGTGTGGACGGTCGCCTTCAGCCCGGACGGGAACACGCTGGCAACCGGGAGCTACGACGGCACCGTTCGTCTGTGGGATGTGCGCGATGCGCGGGCCCCGACGAACCGATCGACGATCAAGGCGGATCCCCGCTGGGTCCTTGACACCGCGTTCAGCCGGGACGGTCGCATGCTGGTCACGTCCGGTTGGGACACCACCGCGCATCTGTGGGACGTCTCCGACCCCGACCACCCGCTGCCGGCAGGGGTGATCAGCGGCCACACCGACTGGGTCCAGGGGTTCGCCCTGCACCCCGACGGCCACACATTGATCACATTCAGTGACGACCGGACCGCACGCATCGCGACCATCGACCCGGACGCGCTTGCCACGCGCGCCTGCGCCGACGACGGCAACCGCCTGAGTTCCGCCGAGTGGGCGGCCCACATCCCTGCGCTGCCGTACTCCGGGATGTGTTAGCAGACCGGTCGTCCAGTCACGGGTGACTGGACGACCGGTCACCGCGCAACAGCGATATGGCGGCCCGCAGCCGCGGATCACCGATCCGGGTCCGCAGCGCGGTGCCCGCCGCACGGGCCGCGTGCACCAGAGCCGACTCGTGCGCCGGTGCACCCTGCGGCCTCGACGCGCGTGCGACCGGCCACGATCGCGAACTCATCGACCCCAGGTCGGCACGCAGCTGTCGGGACGTGTCGCGCTCGGCTTCCAGCGCCCGCTCGCCCGCAGCCACCGCATCGAGCAACCTGAGCTCGTGCGCCGCGTGGTCGGCGACGGTTGCGTCGATGCGTGCCCACTCCCGCTGCCGGCGCCGGGCCGCCTCGGTCATCTCGTCCTGGAGGCGGATCACGTACAGGTAGAGATCCAGGCGGTTACGTTCCATCCGGGTCAGCAGACCGTTGCCAACCCAGGGGGTCAGCAGCGCCCCCACCGTGGCTGCCCAGGGCGCCCGCCGGTCCACCACAACACCCAGACCGAAGATCGGCGAGACCAGGTGGAAACGCAGCTCAGGTCGGTCCGCGACGAAGTCCTCCACAGCCGTGCGGACGCCGTTGTGCGGGCCACCTTCAGTCAGCGCCCAGGCGAACGCACCTTCGCCCCGAAAGCCACCCCGCACCGCCGCCGCGCTGTCCAGCCGTACCCCGTGCTCCCACGAGTAGGGCTGCCGCTCCCGCTGCGGGATCCGGTCAGGCCCGTAGTACTGATCACGGCGGCCGGCAGGCCAACCCACGTCATGCAGGATGACCAACGGAAAGTGGCTGCGTCCGTGGGCACGGGCCGCATCCTCGACGGCGCGCAGCTCCGCGGACACGGTGGGGAAGTTGTGGTCACCGTCGATCAGGTAGGC
This sequence comes from Protofrankia sp. Cas8, assembly GCF_963555845.1. Lineage (NCBI taxonomy): Bacteria > Bacillati > Actinomycetota > Actinomycetes > Frankiales > Frankiaceae > Protofrankia > Protofrankia sp. Cas8. Next base: position 27,074 of record NZ_CAUVXI010000008.1, read on the forward strand.
ATCGGCCGGCGGTAGGCCGTCCAGTGCCTGCGGGCTGAAGCCGCGCACCATCACGACCTCGACGTCCTGCCCCGACCCGGGGACGCCGCGAGGGTCGGGATCAACGATCAGTAGCCTGCCACCACCATGACGTCGCAGCATGTCCACGAGCAGGGAGCTGGTGACGCCGCTCTCCGAACCGATCTCGGTGACACTGCGGGCCCGCACGGTCTCCAACAGGGGCAGCCACACCTCCCGGAGCTCGGCGAGGGAGTGCAGCAGCAACGGTTGGAGGGTGCGCTCGGTAACAGATTCAACGGTGCCACCCGACCCGCCGTCGTCCACAGGGCCCTCGTCCACAGGGCCCTCGTCCACACCAACTTCGTCCACACCAACTTCGTCCACAGCAACCTCATCCGCTTAGAGCGCTCCAGCCGATTCTCCCCCGTGGAGCGCTGGACCAGGCTCGCCGGGTCAGAATCGGGTTTCGAACTCCCGCAGCAACCGGCGCGCGGCGCGACGCGGCAACGGCGTGGTCCCGCCCGGCCGGGTTGCGATCGTCAACGGGTCTGAACTGATTGCCAGCCAGCCGAAGGCCATCTCGACGTCGATGGCGTAGGTCGCCGCGAGATATGCCTGCGCCACCGGATCGATGACGTAGACGAACTGCGGGTCGTCGCTGTGGATCTCGATCAGATTCGGCTGCAGTGCCCGCGCCCCGACCAGGTGAAATCCTGGGTGGTCGACCACCGACGTAATCGCGACCGTGTGCGGCTCGGCCAGGTTGTTGAGATGGAAGGACAGCCGCAGCCAGTCCAGCCGCATCAACCCACGCCGGCCGGCCGGGTCGATGCGCACCCGGCGGACCCCGACCCCGTCGATCCGCAGGCGTACCCACGACAGCCCGTCGCGCGCGGACCGGGTGACCACGGACTCCTTCGGCCCGTTGATGAAGTCGCCACCGGTGTCGACATAGACCTCGACCGGTCCGGCAGCGGCCTCCGGCGAGACCTCCGCCGCGGAGATCCCGGCGTTCGTCGCCAGCCCACTGACAACCGCAAGGGGCCGGTTCGCCACCGCCGCGACCCCGGCCGGCCAGTAGAGTTCCTGCATTGGGATCTTTTCAAGATCAGCCGCCGTGAGGTAGGGCATCCGGCGCAGCAGATCGGCGGGCAGCAGCCCCTCGGACGCATCCGACCCGAAGTTGTCATCGTGTGCCCATACCCCGAACGCGAGCGCCTCGGACGAGGTGGGCCGGGTCACGAACCGCGCGAGGGAGCGCAGAGCCGCCAGCCGCGCCCCGTCATCGAGCAGGGACGGCATCGGCGTCTCCGACCGGCGGTAGCGCAGCCATTCCCGCTGGTAGGCAAGCACCCCGTCCTGGACGGCTACGCGCTGTGCGACCTGGGTTCGAGTTGTGTGATCGGGGCCGAGGACGGGGTTGCGGTCCTCGTCGAAACCGATCAATGAGCCTATGTCGGGCATGCAGAGCTGTTCGAGCACCTCGGGACTACGCATCACCTGGCCGAACAGCGCATCGGGTTCGCCGCCCGAGGCGATGTATCCCTCCAGGCGCAGCCCGCCAAGGCGGTGCGCCTGCGAGCCGGCGCTCGTCGCCAGGTACAGGCCGACCACCTCGGCCTCACGACCGCAGGCGGTCAGCAGGCGTTGCAGCAGCGCCTGGATGGTGCCACCCCAGCCGAGGTCGACGACGACGATCGTGTCCGCCCCGCCGAGGTGTGCGTCCAGGTAGCGCAGGAAGCGCTCGCGCAGCCGGCTGGCGGTCAGCACGATCTCGCTGCGAACGCGCTCGTCAGCGCACAGGGCCTCCAGGGTCTCGGAGAGCAGACCCGGGACGTCAAGACGCCGGCTGGCCAGCGCGGACAATCCCGCCACCTCGTCCATGCCGACTCCGAGCTGGCGCAGCAGCTGGCCGACACTCGGCGGGCGCCGACGCGCCAGGAAGCCGCGCAGCTCCTGCGGGGTGCCTTCGTAAATGTTGGCCAGTGCGCACACGTGGCGCGAGGCCCACAGCGTGGACGCCTCGATCCCGAGCTCGCCGGCCGGTTCCCGCAGGACCCGGGCGAGGAAGGCCCCTTCGCGCATCAGGCAGTGGACGCGGTCGACCCCGAGCTCCGCCGCCCGCGCGGCCGCCCACTCGCCGAAGCCGGTGAACACCGGACCGAAAACGGTCGCGCCGGTCTCCCAGTGCCGGCGCAGGCCCGAGGGAACCGCGGTGGCATCGGTGCGGTGCAGGGTCCGGGCCCGAAGCGCGGTCATACCGTAGTCGCCGTGTTCGGAGTCGATCGCGGTATCGGAGGTCGGACCGCCACGCAGCCCTTCCAGCGTGAGTGTCTCCGCCAGCGCACCGGAGTACTTGGGGTAGTGAACCGCGATGATGCCGTGCTCGCGGGCGCCCTCGACGTCGGCCACCGGGTTGTCACCAAGGTGGATGACCCGGGAGGGCGCCACGCCCACGGCGGTCAGCACATGGGTGAACAGACCCTCGCTCTTGCTCACACCCGCGTCGCTGGAGGTGAGGATCTGGGTGAACCTGATCCCGGCGAGCTCCGGCCGGCGCAGCAGCCCGCGGAGCTGGTCCGGGGAGAAATAGGTGTCGGAGACCAGGTACACCGGCCGGCCGAGCTTGGTGATCGTGAGTTCGGCGAGCTCGGCGACGGCGAGGTCGGCGCGGCAGACATCGCGCTCGAGGGTGACCTCCATGGCGATCAGATCGTCGATGTCACCGCTGCCGGGGATGGCGGGCATGAGTGCCGACCAGATCTCGTCGAGGCGGGCCTCCAACGTGCCCCGCAGTGACTTCGCGTGTTGCCGGGCCAGGTTCTCCGCATGCACCCGGAGCTGGGCGAACTGCCCCGCGGTCACGGTCGGCGGCAGCAGGCCAGCCGTGGCCAGGCGGCGTCCGAGCAGCAGGAAGGCATGGGCGGGTTCGGGAACCAGCCGAAACAACAACGTGTCGAATACGTCCAGGGTGAGGACCTCAGCGCCCCCGGACTCCAGCTGGGACCAGACCTCACGGATCCGGACGTCGGTGAACACGGGCGTCCTCCACCGGCGGCCATCACGGCCACCTCCGACGGGCCGGCTGATGCCCGGGTGATCCTCGGACAGCGGCCGGCCGGAGCTGAATGAACGGGCCGATACTATGGATCGGCTCTGGAGCTACGGTCACCGGAGTGCCCTACCTGCGGACGCGTCGCTTCGGTATACCTGGTGCGATACCTTGCGCGGCCCGTACGGTAGGTCGTTTTCGGCGCACCGGTACCGATTTTGCCATATCTTGACGCGGCTCACGGAAGGTTGTTGGTGTCGAACCTGATTGACGAGCGGTCCGCACCCGCGATCCAGTCCGACGGCGAGCACCGTGGCCCGCAGGGGCGCGACGGGCAGGAGTCGCGGATCCTCGCGCGCCGCAGCCGTGCCCAGACCCGGGTACGTTGGGAACTGCTGCGGAACCTGATCCGCAAGGACCTCAAGGTCAAATACAAGGGCTCGACCCTCGGTTTCGCCTGGTCGCTGGCGAATCCGCTGCTGCTGCTAGCCGTGTACACCCTTGTCTTCCAGGTCATCATGAGCGCCGGGGTCCCCCGGTTCGGGGTGTACCTGATGTCCGGCCTGCTGATCTGGAACGCCTTCTCGGCGAGCGTGTCGTCGGCATCGGGCAGCGTCGTCTTCAACGCGAACCTCGTGAAGAAAGTCCGGTTTCCGCTGCCGGTACTGCCGCTTTCCGCGGTCGGCTTCGCCCTCGTCCACTTCGTCCTGCAGCTGATCGTGCTCTTCGTGGTGGTCGTGGCGCTGGGTTACAGCTTCTTCGGGCTCCAGCTGCTCCTGCTCGTGCCCGCATTCGCGGTAGCGATGATCTTCACTGTCGGCCTGTCCATGCTCGTGTCGGGCCTCAACGTCCGCTACCGCGATACCGAGCACCTGCTGGAGGTGGCCCTGCTCGCGTGGTTCTGGCTCAACCCGATCGTGTATCCCGTCGGGCTCATCCGCAAACTGCTGCACGAGTGGACCTGGATCTACTTCGTCAATCCGATGGCGACGGTGGTGGCAACCTTCCAGCGAGCGATCTACAAGGAGCCGTCGGTGAACCCCGCCACCGGAGCGGGCATCCTTGCCGACCCCGGCTACCTCTTCTACCTTGAGCACCTTGCCATCGCGGGTGTGATGTCGCTGGGCCTGCTCTGGCTGGGAGTACATGTGTTCCGCAGGATGCAGGCCGACTTCGCGGAAGATCTTTAAGGACGGGCGACAGACGTGTCAGCGCAGCAGTCACCGGCGCAACCGGCCGCCCTCAATGCGTCGGGGAACACCACGGCGATACCCGCAGCGGCGGACACCACGGCGATACCCGCAGGGACGGCCGCCGCCGCATCGACGGCGGGCCGGCCTGGGACGGCTGCCCCGATCGTGATCCAGGCGACCGGGGTGGGTAAGAAATTCGTCTCCTACCACCGGCGGGCGACCAGCCTGAAAGAGGTGTTCGTGCGTCGTGGGCACACCCACGGGGACGACTTCTGGGCGCTGCGCGACATCGACGTGGAGATCGGGCGCGGCCAGACCGTGGGCCTGGCCGGGGCGAACGGCTCCGGCAAGTCCACGTTGTTGAAGGTACTGGCCGGAATCCTGCGCCCAACCCACGGTGACGTGTCGGTCAGCGGGCGGATCGCGTCCCTCCTGGAGCTCGGGGCCGGCTTCAACGGCGAGCTCACCGGCCGGGACAACGTCTACCTCAACGCCTCCCTGCTGGGGCTGTCCCGCCGCGAGATCGACCGGATGTTCGACTCGATCGTCGACTTCGCCGAACTCCCGCACAAGATCGACGATGAGGTCAAGCACTACTCGTCCGGCCAGTACGTCCGGCTCGGGTTCGCGGTGGCCGTCCATGTCGATCCGGACGTGCTGCTCGTCGACGAGGTCCTCGCGGTCGGGGACGAGGCATTCCAGAAGAAGTGTCTGGCAAAGATCGACGCCTTTCGGGCCGAGGGCCGCACGATCCTGTTCGTCACCCACTCGCTGGATCTGATCGAGGGCATGTGCGACCGGATTCTGGTTCTTGAATCCGGATCGATGATTTTCGACGGCGCGCCGGTCGTCGGCACCCGGCTACTGCGGCAGCGGTTGGGTAGCCTGCCTTCGGACGGTCCGGTGCCCCACGATCTCGCCGTTGCCCGGCCCACCTCGGTGACCTTCAGCCGGGACCCGGCCGGGCCGCCCCAGGTCCAGTTCAGCCCCGGCGAGAGACTTACCGTCAGCGTCACCCTGGATGTGACCGAACACGCGCCGGAACGGCTCTACCTGCACGTCTATGCCCTGGGGCCGAGCGAACTGCCGGTCTGGTTGATGGAGACGCCTGCGGGCGGCGTGCCAGGGGGCGTGCCGGGGGTCAGCGGCACCCGCACGGTGGACTTCACCGTGCCCAGCCTCCCCGAGCTGCTCGGCGCGTTCGCGATCAGCGTGCACGTCTCCGACGCCGCGACCGGAACAGAGATCACCAAACGGAGGTTCGAGGACCTGTTCGGAATCAGCGGGTCGCAGGCCGGCGGTCTACTCAAGATCGATTACGAAACGGGAACCCGCCCATGAGCACCCAGGAAGGCGGCCCCACGCCGCCGGCGACCGTTGTGATCGTCAACTGGAACGGTGCGCACCTGCTGCCCGCCTGTCTGGACGCGGTGGCCAAGCAGGTCAGCGACTTCACCTTCGAAACATGGGTGGTCGACAACGCGTCGATGGACTCCTCCAGGACGCTGCTGGCCGAACGGTACCCGTGGGTCCGGATGGTCCCGTCCGAGGTGAACCTCGGCTTCGCCGGTGGCAACAACCTGGCGCTGCGGATGGTCACCACCCCCTACGCCGTCCTACTCAACAATGACGCCGTCCCCGAACCGGACTGGTTGGCGAACCTGCTGGCCCCGTTCACCGACGCCACCGGGGGCGCGGATCTCGGCGCGGTCACCGGCAAGGTGGTGTTCCTCCCCCGTTTCCTGCGGCTGCGGCTGTCGACCTCGACCTTCACACCGGGTGCGCACGACTCCCGCGCGCTTGGCGTCCGGATCTCATCGGTGACCGTCAACGACCGGGAGGTCCTCCATGACGTGTTGTGGGAAAAGCTGACCTTCGGTGCTGAAGGCGGTTCATCCGCGCCGTTCTTCTGGACCCGCGGTGACGGCGAGCTCGCCGTCCCGGTGCCCGAGGGCGGCCCGGTCACCATCGGCTTCACCTGGTCCGGCGAGGCGCGCAAGTCGGTCACACTGAGCTGGGACGGCGGCCGCACCACCCTCGCCGCCGGCGCCGAACCGTCCACCGTGGAACTGGTCGTCCCCGACGGTGTGGCCCGCGTCGACGTGATCAACAATGTCGGTGGGATCGTGCTGCGGGACGGCTACGGCGCCGACCGCGGCTACCAGGAGATCGACACCGGCCAGTTCGCCGGGTCCGAGGATGTGTTCACCGCCTGCGGGAACGGCATGGCCATCCGCACGGCGCTCGGGCGGGAACTCGGCTGGTTCGACGACGACTTCTTCCTCTACTACGAGGACACCGACCTGTCCTGGCGCATCCGCTCCCGCGGATACACAATTCGCTACATTCCGACCGCGGTTCTGCGGCACGTGCACTCCGCGTCCAGCGTCGAATGGTCACCGCTGTTCGTCTTCCATACCGACCGTAACCGACTGTTGATGCTCACCAAGAACGCGAGCACCGGGGTCGCCCTGGCCGCGGTCGGCCGTTACCCGCTCACAACCGCCTCGATGGCCATCCGCGCGCTACGGCAGGCCTGGGCCGTCCGTGGCCGGCCCGCGCTGCGACCGACCGTGCTTCGACTGAAGGTCATGGCGTCCTTCCTGCGGCTGCTCCCGGTGATGCTGCGCCGACGGCGCACGCTGGCGCGCACCGCGTCGGTAGGCCACCGTGAGCTGGAGACCTGGCTGGCGCGGCGATGACCACGCAGCCGGCTGCGACACAGGCCCAGCACAAGCGGCCCGAGCCGGGCGAAGGCCGGCATCCGGTCACCGGGCACAGGGGTGGGCAGGGGTCGGCCAGCGGAGTACGGGCCGCCGTTTACAACCGGTTCTGGCACTCCATGGGCGGTGGCGAACGCCACAACGGGATGATCGCCCAAGTGCTTGCCGCCGAAGGCGCCCAGGTGGACATCCTCGGCCATGCCGAGGTCGACCTGGCGGCCATTGGTGATCATCTAGGGCTCGACCTCACCGGCTGCCGCTACCGCCTGCTGCCTGACCGGGGTGACGACGCGGTCGCCGAGCTCAGCGCCGAGTACGACCTGTTCGTCAACGGCTCGTACATGAGCCGGCTGGTGCCTCGCTCAACCCATGCGGCACACCTGTGTTTCTTCCCGACACCAGCTGATCATGACGCACCGGGGTGGCGCAAGGCCGCCATCCGCGCGTGCGGCCCGCTGCTGCGCGGTGTTCGCCCGACCGTCGGCTACGGCACGGGTTGGTACCCGCCGGAAGGGGGGCGTCGCAGACAGTGGATCTGGACGAACGGCACGGGGATCCTCGCGGTTTCGGCGGGCGGCGAACGGGAGCTACGCGCTGACATCGGCCGTCCCGGGGCTTGCGGCACGGTGCGGTTGCGCGTCCAGGACGCCGACGGGCGGACCCTTGCCGCCGTTGAGGTCGACGGGTCGTTCAGGACGGTCGCGGTGCCGTTGCCCGCATCGTCCGGCGGCTGCGAGCTGACGCTGGTCAGCGACACGTTCACACCCGCGTCCACCAACGCGTCCACCAACGCGTGCACACCCGCACCGGACGACACCGCTTCGCCGGACGGCACACCTTCCCGGGATCTGCGCCAACTCGGCGTGGCGGTCAGCCGACCGCGGGTGACCGACCAGCAGGACGGGGCCCGAGCCCGGCTCGCGTTGCGTTTCCCCTGGCTGCTGGCCAACCCGCGCGATCTGGACTATCTCGCCTCATACGACGTGGTGATGGCGAATTCGGCCTACACCCGGGGCTGGATCGGACGCCTGTGGCGCGTGGACGCGGACGTCCTCTACCCGCCCATCCAGGTGGAGCGCCTTACCCCGGCCAGTACTCGGGAACGCGCGGTGCTCACGGTCGGGCGCCTGTTCGCGCCCGGTCTCGGGCACGCCAAGCGCCAGCTGGAAATGGTCGAGTGGTTCGGTGAGCTCTACCGCTCCGGCGCGCTACCGGATTGGCGGATGCACGTCGTCGGCGGCTGCGAGGAGTCCCAGCTGCCATACCTGGAGAAGATCCGGGAGGCCGCCCGTGGCCTGCCGGTCGACATCCATCCGAACGCGCCACGCCACGAGGTCGAGCGGCTGCTGTCGACCTGCTCGGTCTTCTGGTCCGCAACCGGATACGGCCAGGACGGCGATCGCCGGCCATGGACGGCCGAGCACTTCGGGATGACCACGGTCGAGGCGATGGCCGGGGGCTGCGTGCCGGTGGTGATCGACCGCGCCGGCCAACGGGAGATCGTCCGCCACGGACTCGACGGCCTACGCTGGACGTCGCCGGCGCAGCTCGCCTCGTTCACCAGACGCCTGGCAACCGAGGACGGCATGCGGGCACGGTTGGCTGCGAGCGCCGTCACCCGGGCACAGGAGTTCTCCGACGCGGCATTCGCCGACCGCTGGCGGGAGATCGCCACCCGTCACCGGCTGTATGCCCCCTGAACCGGCGCCCTGCCGAGCCGGGCACTGCTGACCCGGGCACTGCTGACCCGGGCACTGCTGACCCGGGCACTGCTGACCCGGGCTCCCCTGGACCGGGCCCCTGACCTGGCAAGGCCGAGACTGAAAGGATCACGGTTGATGCGGGTCATCCTGGACGGCACGCCGTTACTCGGCACGCCCACGGGAGTTGGCCGCTACACCGGCCAACTGCTCGCCGAGCTGCCCACCCTGCCCGGTCTGGACGTGGCCGCAACGGCGTTCACCTGGCGCGGGCTGGAGAACTTCGCTCCCGCGTTGCCGCCAGGTGTACGCCCGGCCGCGCGCCGGGTTCCGGCCCGGATCGTGCACGAGGCCTGGGCCCGCACCGAACTGCCGAAGCTCGAGTGGCTGACCGGGCCAGTCGACGTGGTGCACGCCACAAACTTCGTGCTGCCGCCACCGCGGCGGGCCCGCGGCGTCCTCACCATCCACGATCTGGCCTATCTGAAGCTGACCGGTACGGTCTCCGCGGCTTCGGCCCGCTACCGGGATCTGGTCCCGCGCGGCCTGCGCCGCGCCGCCGCCGTGATCACACCCAGCCAGGCGATCGCCACCGAGGTCATCGACACCTACCGGCTGGACCCGGCAATGGTGACCGTGACGCCGCTGGGCGTGGACGCCGCATGGTTCAGCGCCTCCCCGCCATCGCGACGCTGGCTCACCGCCCACGGCCTGCCCGCCAGATACCTGCTTTTCGTCGGTACGGTCGAACCGCGCAAGAACCTCCCAACCCTGCTGGAGGCGGTCCGCGGCCTGCACTCCGAGGTCAGCGACGCCCCACCACTGGTCCTGGTCGGACCCGCCGGGTGGGGACCCACTCTCGATCTTGCCGGGCTGCCGGGGGGAACCGTCATCAGCGCCGGCTATGTTCGGACGGACGAACTTCGGCGCCTGGTCGCCGGGGCCAGCGCTCTGTGCTTCCCATCGTTCTACGAGGGGTTCGGCCTACCGCCGCTGGAGGCGCTGGCAGCCGGAACCCCGGTGGTGGCGGCTGACATCCCAGCGGTCCGAGAGGTCGTCGGCCCGATGTCGGGCAACGCCGTGCGGCTGGTTCCACCGACGGAGGCCGATGCGTTCACCGACGCCCTGATCGGCGCGCTCAAGGACGAGGTGGACCCCGGGCCGGGACGCGCCTACGCCCGGACCTTCACCTGGCGACGCACGGCCGAACGCACCGCCGCCGTCTATCACTCGATCGCCTGACCCCGCGTCACCCGGCTCCAGGCGACCGTGACGACGTGCTGACTTTCAGCCTGAAGGGGTGCTCGTTTCCAGCCTGAAGGGGTGCTCGTTT
>NZ_CAUVXI010000008.1:37168-43509 GCF_963555845.1 Protofrankia sp. Cas8
AGCCTGAAGGAGTGCTCGTTTCCAGCCTGAAGGGGTGCTCGTTTCCAGCCTGAAGGGGTGCTCGTTTCCAGCCTGAAGGAGTGCTCGTTTCTAGCCTGAAGGGGTGCCGATTTCTAACTTTGAGTGCCGCCGATGTCTAGCATGGAGATGCGTCGGTCGCTGACATCCGCAGCCGTGGACCGGGCTAGAACCAGACGCTGTTCCGGTCGAAGGGTGACGTCACGGCGGTCGGGTTCAGACCTGCTGGCATGCGCCACGCTCGTCGGACTCGACGTCGCGGTCATCGTCGCCTTATGGCCGACCCTGGTCCGGCCGCTCTGGTACGACGAGGCATGGCGCGCCTATCACATCAGCGTCGGTGCAGGCTGGTTCGAAACCCTCAGAACGGCGAACGCGCCGCTGTCATTCGGCTGGTTCACGGTCGAGAAGCTGGCGGTCACGGTTGGCGGCAACACCGAAGGTGTCCTGCGGCTGCCGCAGATCGTCGCGCTGATCGCGCTGTCGCTGTTCACCTATGCACTGGGCCGGTGGTGGCTCTCCCGGCCCGCGGCCACGATCGTCGCCGGACTGCTGAGCGTCAACGGCGGGCTGCTCGTCTATGGAATGCAGCTGAAGTCCTACCTGCCGGAGGCCACCTGCGCGGTGGCCACGCTGTACCTGTGGCTGCGGGCGCGCCGTGCCGTGACCGCCGGCGGCTCCCCGTGGCGGGCGCAGCTGGGCATGGCGGTATGCGCGGTCATGAGCGTCACGTCACTGTTCGTCCTCGCTCCCCTGCTGCTGTTGGATGTGCTGGACGCCGGCCAGGCGGTGGGCTCACGGCGTCCGGCCGTCCTGCGCCTGATCGGATCGGTGCTGGTCGGCGCCACCGGGGCCGTGCATCTCGCGCTGTTCGTCCTGCCGCAGAGCTACCTGGCCGCGAATCCCTACTGGCGGAACTTCTTCATCACCCGGAACACCGCGGTCGGCCAGCTGCGCACGGCCGGGTGGGAGCTGCCGCGCAACGCGTTCACGGCGGCGATGACCCGTCCGGACGGGCAGTTCGGCTCGCCCTTCACCGGTTCGCCGCTGCTGGCCGACCCCGACCAGCGACTCCACGTGTGCGTGATCGCGGGGGCACTGCTGTGTTGGGCGGTCGGCAGCTATGTCGCGGCACGGGAACGGGCCGGCCGGGCGTTGCTGGTCGCGCTCGGCGGAACGCTGCTGCTGATCGTGCTGGCCTCGACGCGAGGACAGTGGCCGGTCGGCTTCGTGCGGGCCAATCTGTTCGTGTTACCGTTACTGTACGTAGTCGCAGGTATCGGCGCATCGGCTCTGGTCGGGCTCGCCCGAGCGCGAATCCGACGGTCGGTCATGGTGATCCCCGTACTGGCCGTTCCGCTGGCAGTGGTTGTGGCCGCAGCCGTGGCCGTGACAGCGGTGAGCACCCAGCGGATCATCCAGATCCGGGCCAGCGCGAACGGCCCCCTGTTACTCGGGGACATGCGGGAGCTGGTCGCCACCGCCGAACGGACCGCCCGGCCGGGTGACATCCAGATCGTGATCCCCGGGCGGTGGGATGAAAGGCAGTGGTACAAGGCACAGCAGTACTACGTGTCGTACTACAACGGTTACCCGGCATCCGCTTCGCTGGCGGCGCCGATCGCCGAGGTGAACACCCTGGTGCTACCGCCGCTGGGTTGGAACACCTCGATACCGGCGTTCCTCGCCGCGCGTCCGGACGCCGGTGCGCTGTACCTGATCACCTACAACCTGGTCTTCCCGGACAGCCTTCACAGCCTTGACAGCTCGCTCGCCGCGCTCGGCTGGTGCCCGGACGACTCCGGCCGGCGGTCCTGGCCGTTGACCGGCCAGCTCACCCGCTTCATCCACTGCCCGCCGTCCACGACCGCAACGACTCAGAACAGTGGTGGTTCCGGGCAGGGCTCCGGTTCGGTCCGGTAGACCCGCATCTCCGGGCTGGAGCTGGAGTGGGCGGGTTTCAAACAGACGTGAAAATCTTCCGTGTGACAGTACCGTCATCGGCTCCTGTCGCATGTTCGTTTCGTGGTTGTCAGTGGGCTTTACTCGCCGGCTATTGTTCGGCGAGGTGGATAAGCACACCGTTCTCATCACGCCAGGGCAGGTCGTGTGTGGCGAGGCGTTCGAGGGTGGGTAGGTCGATACGTCGTGCTCCGACTGATTCGGTGAGAACGGTGGAGGCCTGGATGTTCGCGGCCACGCCCAGGTAGAGCAGGATCGCTGAGACGAATATTCCGGCCGCCCACCACGGGTTTGCCGTTACCGCAAGAGTTCCGATCAGGAAGGTGAAGGGAAGCACCAGGCCCATCCGGAGTTCGTATTCCGCCCGGTAGCGGTCGTAGGCGGCGTAGATGTCGGCTTCACGGCCCACGATCCGGACGGGGGTACGCAGGAGATCGAGCCGGCATTCTTCCTGGGGGTCAGCGGTGTCGAGCAGCGCGTCGAGGAGACGGGCACGCACCGCCGGGATGGTGCGGGCCTGTTCGATGACGATATCCGGATCCGCCTCGAAGCCCGCGGCGAGGCTGGTGCCGTGTGCGGCAGCGGTGACCTGAACCGCGTGGAGCCGTCTCGCTGTTTCCGCGCGGATGACGCCGTCGGTGAGGAAACGTTCGTCTATGCGGAGATACACCAGCGATATGATCGTGGCGCGAACGCGTTGCCATTGGGCGCGGGGCATGAATCGACGCAGACGGGTGGCGGCGAGGAGATTCCCGAGCCGGTTGATCAGCGGGTTGGCGGCAATGGAAACCACGCCGACCAGGTACGCGGCAAAGGTGACCGCTGCCGTGACGGCGGCCCGCCCGGCGGCACTGCCGAGTGTGACGACGTCGTGAACGACGCCGGTCGGATGCGCCGAGGGCTCGAGGTGCGGTGCGAAGACGAGCCACAGACCGAACAGCCACAGGTAGCCCGCGGCGACCGGTGCACGTAGGTCTCGCAGACCGGGTAGCAGCGCAGCGAGCACGGTGTGACCGTAACTGGCCGATGCTGTGCGGGTATGTGCCGGGTCGGGTGTGTAATACCGGTGGGACAGTCACGGCTCACGCCAGGTGACGGGGGGTGCCGGTGGTGGCTGCGGTGGTGTTCGTGCATGGGATCGGCCAGCAGCAGCGGGGTCCGGCGACGCTGGCCGGCCCGTGGCAGGCCGCGCTCGCCGACGGCGTGTGGAAGGCCGGCCATGGCGACCTCGCGGCCCGGCTGCGCCAATCCACCGCAACCGCCGGGGCGCTCGACGTCGAGATGGCTTTCTACGCGGACCTGTTCGACCCGCCGGACCGGCAGGGCCGGTCGACCGACCTGGGTGACCTCGACCCGTCCGAGGTGGCGGCGCTCGAAGAACTGGCCGGGGTCCTGCTCCGCCGGGCCGCCGGCGCGGCGGGCACCGAGGCGGACCGGCGTACCGCCCAGGATGAGGTGGCCCGGCTGGAGGGCAGGCTCGGTGAGCTGCAGGGCGTCGGGAACGTGGCCCGCGGTGCGTTGGCGGCGGTAGCACGGCTGCGCTGGTTCGGCCCGTTCGGGATGGCCGTCGCGCAGCGGTTCGTCGTCCGCGCGCTCGTGCAGGTCGTGCGCTACCTCCACGAACCCGTGCTGCGCCAGCAGGTGCAGGCCCGGGTCGCCGGTGTCGTCGGTGACGACACCCGGGTGCTGATCGGGCATTCCCTCGGGTCCGTGGTCGCCTTCGAAGCGGCCTGTCGGATGGGTGGCAGACTTCCCCTGCTGGTCACGTTGGGTAGCCCGTTGGGGATCCGCCGGCTCGTCTACGACCGGCTCGAGCCGCAGCCGCCACGGTTCCCCGAGCGGGTGGACCGGTGGGTCAACGTCGCCGCAGACGATGACATCGTGGCCGCGGTACCGGGCCTGACCGGCCTGTTCCCCGCGGGCGCACCGCCAGCCGGGACACCCGCCAACCGGGCCGTCGACAACCGCACGGTTGATAACCGCACCGTTGACAACGGGTCCGCCCCACACGACGTGATCCACTACCTCACCAAAAAGGCGGTCGGCGCTCCGGTTGCCGACGCGCTCGCCACCGACGACTCACCCCAAGCCGGGGGGCAGCGGTGACCGGCCGGGTGGTTCTGGTAATCGGGTCGCAGTGCGAGGCGCTGGGGGACCTGTCATTCCTACCCACGCTGGCGCAGGAACTGTACGCCGCGTTCACCGACCCCCTGGTGGGTCGCTGCGGATCCGCGCTCGGCGACCAGCCAGGGCTCGTCCTCAACCCGACGCTGTCGGACATGGCCGCTCGGGTCATGACGGCGTTCCGGTTCGCCCATGACAACGGGTCGGCGTTGTTCCTCGCGTTCGTGGGCCATGGGCAGGTCGGGTTCGACGGGTCCACCGCGACGGGCCTGTCCGACTTCTACCTCCTGCCCTACGACTGCGCCGACCCGGACCGCCCGTCGACCGGTAACGCGTGGCTGGTCGGGCAACGCCTACGGGAACTCCTCCGCGACCATGACCAGATCGACGGGCTGGTGGTTCTGCTCGACGCCTGCCACAGCGGGCAGGCCGCGGTGGAGGTCGCCCACGGGGTGGCCTCGGTCGCCATGGCCGCGGGGAGCAGGTTCGACCTCCTGACCGCGACCGACGACCGGCCCGCCACGGACGGCTGCTTCACCCGAGCGCTGACCGAACTGCTGCACGCCGGGCACGCCGGGCGCGGTGCATGGATCGGCTGCCAGGACGCCCATGACCTGATCACGTGCCGCGGCCAGTCACCGCAGCGCAGCACGTTCGACGGCCATCGAGTCACCGCCGTGGGCGATCCCGGGTTGTGGCTGGCGCCCAACCGGCAGCGTGCCCCCGGCCGTATCCCACCCCCGGGCGATCCGGCGAGCGCGATGGCCGACGACCTCACCACCGGCCTGGAAACGCCGCGGATGGTGGAGGGGCTGCTCGCCCGCGCCAGCCGCGCCCGCTGGCTTGCCGTGGTCGGCCCGGCCGGCTCGGGCAAGTCCACGCTGCTCAGCGCGCTCGCCCGACCTGAACTGACCAGGGCCACGGTCCCGGACCGGTTCCTCCATGCGCTGGTCTATCTCGACCGCACCACCACCCTGTACTCCCTCACCGACGCTCTGCACAGGCATCTCGATCACAGCGTTCCCGGGTTCCGCACGGCCGTGGCGGCCTACCGCGACAGCCAACCCGCGGACGCACTGGACCAGCAACCGCCCCTCGTCCACGACGTGACCGGGCCGCTGCGGCACCTGCCCGGCGATGAGATCATCCGGCTGGGTGTCGACGGTCTCGATCAGCTCGACGACACCACCGGCGACGGCGTCGTAGCCGCTCTCGTCGCCATGGCCGAGGATCCCAACCTCTCCCGACTGCGGCTGATCGTGACCAGCCGCGAGCCCGGCCCCGCGGTGACCGGCGGGCAGCAGTTCACGGTCGACACCGCGGCCCCGGCCAGTCTGGCCCGCTACCTGCAGCGCCGCCGCGTCCCGCCCGCCGCCGCCGACACCCTCGCGGACCTGTGCGCCCGCGGGGCCAGCGCCTGGCTGCTGGCACGCCTGATCGCCGACACCTACGCCGCGCTCAACCAGACCGAACGCGACACCCTGCTCGAACGTCTGCACCTCGGCGACAGCCGGACCGAGCTCCTGGCCGGGCTGTTCGACCGGATCCTCGACCAGGCCGGCGCCTACGACGCCACCGCATGGACCGCCAACCTCCTGCCCGTGCTGACCCCGCTCACCGCCGCCGGCGCCGGGCCGGTGATCCCGATCGATCTGCTCGCCGGGGCCAGCGGCTGGCTCGACGGACCCGACCGGCCGAAGGACGTCCGCGACGTCCTGGCCCGGCTGGGCCGGCTCGTCGTGCGCTCCCAACCCGGCACCGCCGGAGAACTGGTCGGGTTGTTCCATCCCGCCCTCGTCGACCATCTCAGTCGCCATACCCGCCGGCCCCTCGACCCGGCCGCAGGCCGGCGCATCCTGCTCAACGAAGTCGAGAAACTCGCGCCCATCACCGGTATCTACACCGACAATCCCCTGTACCGGTGGGCCGCTGGATCCGAAGCAGAATATCTGTGGCAGAACGGGCAGATCAGCGCCGCTCTCCGCGCCCTGCAACGCCGGCCGCTACCGACCCCCCGCGCCAACCTCACCCGCTGGACCGAGTGGCACCCCCGCATCCGCACCGCACGCGGCCCCGACCACCCCGACACCCTGACCACCCGGGGCAACATCGCCTCCTGGACCGGGCAGACCGGTGATCCGGCCAAGGCGCTGCGGCTATTCCGAGAGCTGCTACCCGACCGGGAGCGGGTTCTCGGCCCCGACCACCCCGACACCCTGACCACCCGGCACCAAATC
>NZ_CAUVXI010000008.1:44037-44348 GCF_963555845.1 Protofrankia sp. Cas8
TCGAGCGGGTTCTCGGCCCCGACCACCCCGACACCCTGACCACCCGGCACAACATCGCCACCTGGACCGGGCAGACCGGTGATCCGGCCGAGGCGCTGCGGCTGTCCCGGGAGCTGCTACCCGCCCTCGAGCGGGTTCTCGGCCCCGACCACCCCACCGCCCTGACCACCCGGCACAACATCGCCACCTGGACCGGGGAGACCGGTGATCCGGCCGAGGCGCTGCGGCTATTCCGAGAGCTGCTACCCGCCCTCGAGCGGGTTCTCGGCCCCGACCACCCCACCGCCCTGACCACCCGGAACAACATCGCC
>NZ_CAUVXI010000008.1:44678-63046 GCF_963555845.1 Protofrankia sp. Cas8
TCGAGCGGGTTCTCGGCCCCGACCACCCCACCACCCTGACCACCCGGGGCAACATCGCCGGCTGGATCGGACAGGCCGGTGATCCGGGCGAGGCGCTGCGGCTATTCCGAGAGCTGCTACCCGCCCTCGAGCGGGTTCTCGGCCCCGACCACCCCAACACCCTGGCCACCCGGAACCACATCGCCGGCTGGACCGGGCAGACCGGTGATCCGGGCGAGGCGCTGCGGCTATTCCGAGAGCTGCTACCCGACCGGGAGCGGGTTCTCGGCCCCGACCACCCCAACACCCTGAGCACCCGGCACAACATCGCCGACTGGACCGGACAGACCGGTGATCCGGGCGGAGGTGAACGGTAGAAAGGGTGCGAGGGCGGTCGTGATCCCGGTGTCGTTCTGTTCAGGCAGCACCGTGGCCAGGACGTAACGCAACACGTCTGCCTAGAGCCGGTCGAGATACTCCCGGCCTACGGCGCAGGGGTGATCTGGGGGAAGGCCGCGGCCAGCGCATCGCGCCACGGACGCAGCGGGGTCAGGCCCGCGTCGCTCCACGAACGGGACGACAGCACCGAATAGGCCGGGCGCGGAGCCGGCCGGGGGAACGCGTCGGTCGTCGTCGGCGTGACCTTCGCCGGGTCCATCCCCAGCTCGGTGACGATCGCCCGAGCGAATCCGTACCAGGTCGTGTCGCCACCGCCGGTGCAGTGGTAGATCCCCGGCCTGACCCCCGATGCCGCGAGCTCGATCAGCCCGGCGGCGAGGTCCACCGCCCAGGTGGGTGACCCTTGCTGGTCGTCGACCACCGACAGGGTGTCGCGCTCCGCCGCGAGCTTGGCGATCGTCCGGACGAAGTTGCGCCCGGACGCGCCGTACACCCAGGCGGTGCGCACGACATAGGCAGACGGACACAGCGCGAGCACGGCCTGCTCGCCGGCGAGTTTGGTCCGCCCGTATGCCGAACGCGGCGCGGTGGGGGCATCGGCCTCGTACGGCTTGTCCGCCGTGCCGTCGAAGACGTAGTCGGTGGAGACGTGCACCAGGGTTGCGCCGACCTCGGCACAGGCTGCGGCTAGCTGCGCCGGAGCGGCAGCATTCGCGGCGTAGGCGCCCGTCTCGTCGGACTCGGCACCGTCGACGTCCGTCCAAGCGGCGGTGTTGACCACCACGAGACCGCCCTGGATCTTCGCGGGCCGGGCCTGGTCCGCGATGACCGCCCGCACCCGGGCCGCGTCGGTGACGTCGAACTCGGCGCGGGTGAAACCCGCCCAGGCAAGGACCCGCTTATCGGACTCCAGCAGCTGACAGAGGTCCGCTCCGAGCTGACCGCCGGCTCCCGTCACCATCACGCGCACCAGGTAAGTGTGGCAGACCTCGCCAGATGATCATCCACGGCCCATCCCATCACCCACCATGGATGAAATGACCATACCGCCATCGGTTCATTACACAAAGTATCAGCCGTGCACCCAGGCTTGAAGTTGCCCTACTGACCGTTGGGCACGGCTGGCCAACCAGGTCTGGCCGTCACCGTCGTCCGGAGAAGGCAGCGATCAGACCCCCGGCGCCCCGGCGAGCACCCGACGACGTGCTGACCCGCGCCCGGTCCCGTCCACCGCGGGGGGTTGTCCTGCTGACAGCGTTGCACCTCACGCTGTTGGCGACCTACTCGTTCACATATCCGACCTGGACCGGTTACGACGAGGCCCAACACGTCGACATGGTCTACGGGCTGCTCCACGGCGGTGGATGGCCGGCGCCGGGCGACCGGATCATGGCGAAGGGGGTCGCCGCCACCTCGGACGACTTCGATCGCGGCCGGTACGCCGGGATGTTCCAGTCGGGTCGCAGATCCCCCAGTGATCCACCATTCGCCGCGATCAGGCCGACGCCCCGCGGCCGGCGCCTGTCCTTTGATGCGCTGGGCGGCCCCGAGCCGGTCACGGACGGCCGGCTGCCCAACCAGATCGTGCAGCACCCGCCGATGATCTATGTGGTCGGGGCGGGCATGCTGGCGGCCCTGCCGGGATCGTCGCGATGGGCCTATGACCGGCAGGTCTGGGCGCTGCGCCTGCTCAACATCAGCCTTGTCGCTCCCCTGCCCCTGCTCGCCTGGGCGGCCGCGCGGCGGTTCGGGCTCTGCCAACCGTTGGCACAGGCTGCCGCGGCAGTGCCGCTCGCCGTTCCCGGCCTGACCCGGGTCGGGGCCACGTTCAACAACGACGGACTGCTGATGTTCTCGGTCGGCGGGCTGACAGTACTGATCGCCGGCGTACTGGCCGGTGACATGCGCCGGCGGACAGCGGTGGGCATCGCCCTGTCACTCACCGTGGCACTACTCACCAAGGCGCTGGCTCTGCCGCTGGTGCTGATGGTCGCGATCGCCTATCCGCTCGGCTGGGCGGCGCCCCGCGGACCACGCGGGCGCCGCTGCGCCCTGACCACCGGGTCCGGGCGGGCCGCGGTTGTACGCACGCCGCCGTGGCGGCCGGCGCTGCTCGCGATCGGGCCTGCCTGCGCAGCCGGCGGATGGTGGTGGGTCCGCAATTACATCCTCTACCACTCAATAGAGCCCAATGGATGGGCAACTGACCCGCCACGGCGAGAACCGATCCTGCTACCGAAGTCATTCGGCACCTGGTACGGCTACTTCTGGCGAACGATCATCAGTCGGTTCTGGGGCGGTCTGGGAATGTTCGAACCGCCTGCGCTGTCCCGGGTCGCGACGCTCGCCGCGACGCTCGCCGTGACCGGGTGTGTCATCGCGGCTGTGACCCACCGCCGGGACGCCGGCGTGATCCGGCCTGGCCGGCGGCCTACCCGCCTGGGGGTTCACGTGCGTCCGCCGGTCCTGCTCATGCCGGTTTTCCTGGCCTATCTGCTGGTCGGCCAGCGAAGCTATGCCGATTACCTGGAGTCCACCCGTGCGATCGCCATCCAGGGCCGATATCTGTACCTCGGCATCGTCGGCATCGCCGTGGTCACCGCCGGTGGGCTTGGCCGACTACTCAGGGGACGCGAGCGGCTGGCCGGCCTCGCCGTCCTGGCCGGCGCGCTGGCCATGCAGAGCGCGGCCCTCTGGGCCGTCTGTTCCTATTACTGGCTGCCGCCCGGTGCGTCCATTCCCATCCGGCACATTGTCGGCATCGTCGCAGCCATCGGGCGTTGGGCACCTGTTCCCGAAGGTGTCACCATCGCCACGTTCACCCTCTGTGTGCTTTTCGGGTGTCTCACGCTGGCGGAGGCCGTCCGCGAGGTCCGCGAGGTCCGCGGGGATCGCGCCGGCGGACGTCGCGGACGGGCGCCCCGTGATCAAAAAGTCGCGCTCAGGACGTTGTGGCCACCGAGACACGCGAGTGGTCGCCGAGCATGAGGCGGTGTGCCCGCGGGCGGGCGTCCGACGGAACGACCTCGACGTCCCGGCCGATCAGCGAGTCCTCGATGCGTCCGATGTCGCGAATCGTCGCCCGCTCCAGCACGATCGAGTACTCGATCTCGGTGTTCTCGATCGTGCACGAATAGTAGATCGAGGTGAAGGGGCCGACGTAGGAGTCGACAAGCGTCGTGCCGCGACCGATGATCGCAGGCCCGCGCACCGAGGACCGCACCAGTGACGCGCCTTCCTCGATCACGACCCGGCCCACGATCGTGCTGTGCTCGTCGACCGCGCCGCGCACGTCGGGCTCAAGGGACTCCAGCAGGTGGCGGTTGGTCTCCAACATGTCGTCGAGCCGCCCGGTGTCCTTCCAGTACCCCTCGACCAGGTGCGGCGCGACCTCGTGGCCACGGTCCACCAGCCACTGAATCGCCTCGGTGATCTCCAGCTCACCCCGGCCAGACGGCTTGATCGCCCGCACCGCCTCATGGACGGCCACCCCGAAGAGGTAGACACCGACAAGCGCAAGATCGCTCGGCGGCTCCTCGGGCTTCTCGACCAGGCGGACGACGTGGCCCTGCGGGCCGAGCTCCGCCACACCGAACGCGGACGGATTGGAGACCTTGGTCAGCAGAATCAGCGCGTCCGGCCGACTACGCTTGAATTCCTCCACGAACCCGGAGATACCACCGATGATCAGGTTGTCGCCGAGATACATCACGAACGGCTCGTCCGCGAGGAAATCACGTGCGACGAGGACGGCGTGCGCAAGACCCAGCGGCGCCTCCTGACGAATGTAGGTGACCTTGATACCCAGCGCGGAACCGTCGCCGACCGCGGCCTCGATCTCCGCCGCGGTATCGCCTACGATGATCCCGACTTCGGTGATACCCGCTTCGGCGATCGCTTCCAGCCCGTAGAAGAGCACCGGCTTGTTCGCCACGGGAACGAGCTGCTTGGCTGACGTATGGGTGATTGGGCGCAACCGCGTTCCGGAGCCACCCGCGAGAACAAGAGCTTTCATGATCCGAACCCTATCGTGGGCCCCACCCCTGCCTGAAAGGCAGCCGAACACGCGAACGGGGACATGATCAGATTGTTTTCGACTGTCTCCGGCCACCCAGGCATACGGCTCGCCATATGGCGGAGCGCAGCTCCGCGCATGCGCTGCGCCTCGGGCGGGTACCTTCAGCAACCAGGACCACAGATGGCCACCGCATTACCGACGTCGGTAATGATATCGGCGGTGCCGGGTGGGCCGCGACCGCTCGACAGCACCGACCAGCAGGTGGACGACGTTCATGACCGCGAACCGGCGCCAGGTCGCGGCGGGGGTGGGAGGTGCGGACGCGGTGACCGTTTCGCCGGACACTCACGTGGACCCGCCGGCCGATCCGCCTCAGGAACCGTCCGACGATCTCCATGCGGACGACCTCCATGCGGACGACCCCCGGGCGGACGACGCCCCAGCCCAGCGCTCCCTGTTCCAGAAACTGGCCCTCGCACTCGCAGCCGTCGTGTCAATGGCAGTTCTCGCGGTGAGCGGCGGTGGTTACGTCGTCTACCGCTACTTCGACGCCCAGATCACCAGAGTGCCGCTCGGTCTCGACGAGGCCGAGCGGCCGGCGGAGGCCCCGCCGGGGACCGAGAACTTCCTGCTGGTCGGATCCGACAGCCGGGAAGGCACCGGTAACCAGTACCAGAGCGACGAAGTCGTCTCCGGACAGCGCTCCGATACGACCATGATTGCTCACCTCGACGCCAACGGAACAACCACATTGGTGTCGTTTCCCCGGGACACCCTCGTCACGATTCCCGGACACGGCCGCAACAAACTGAACGCGGCGATCACGATCGGCGGCCCGTCGCTGTTGATCAGAACGCTCGAGAACCTCACCAATATCAAAATCGACCACTTCGTGTCGATCGACCTCGCCGGCTTCAAGGCCATGACCGACGCCATCGGCGGGGTCACCATCTGTGTGCGACCGCTGCCGGGCGGCAGCACCTCGAACCTGCACGACGAGTGGTCCCAGTGGCACGGCGTCGTGGGTGAGAACCATCTCAACGGCGAGCAGGCACTGGCCTTCGTCCGACAACGCTACGGCCTGCCCGACGGGGATTTCGACCGGATCCGGCGCCAGCAGCAGTTCATCAGCACGGTCTTCCAGAAGGCGACAAGCAACGGAGTGCTCGCCAATCCGGCGAAACTCGAGGGTCTGCTCGCGTCCGCGACGGGAGCGCTGACCGTGGACGACGGCACGACCGTGGACGACCTACGCAACCTCGCGAACCGGCTGCGCGGGATGTCCACCGACGCGATCAGTTTCGAGACGATCCCCGTCCGAGAACCGACCAGGGCCGACGGCGCGAACTCCGCTGGGGAACTCCGGCGCTTCGGCTCGGTCCAGCTCTACGATCCGGGCCAGCTCGACACGTTCCTGGCGCCGTTGCGCGGGCACGGCACCGTAGCACCGAACCCGACGGGCACGCCGGGCACGCTGGGCACGCCGGGCGCACAGCCCGAAGCGACGACGGTCCCACCGTCGGCGGTCACCGTCGACGTCCTCAACGGAACCACGACCAGCGGGCTCGCGAGCAGCGCCGCCAGGGATCTCGCGGCGGCCGGATTCCGGATCGCCCGGGTCGCAAGCGCCGAGCCCAGGCGCACGGAGACCACGCTCGTGCGCTACGGCCCGGACGGGCTCGCGGCTGCGCGGACGCTGGCCGCCGCGATTCCCGGGGTGGAGCTGCGCGAAGACCGGTCAGCGGGCACGCACGTCACCCTGGTGGTCGGTAGCGACTTCAACGGGATCGCGACCCAGGCAATGGCATCCGCCCCGGCTGCGGGGGGTGACCCGCCAAAGGGTGCAAAGGGATCGGCGAACAGCTCGCCGACGCCGAGTCCGGCCCCCACGACGCCGGCGGTGACCGCTACGGAACTGACCGCCAGCTGCACCTTCTAGTTTCGCCTCTGAGCCAGCAACGCCTCAGAGCCACCAAGGTCTCTGAGCGCCCGTGATCGCGTCACTTCCCGATGACCACTGGCGACCATATCGAGTAGCTTCAACGTTACCGTCCGCTGTTTCAGGCACCCGGTAGTGGGGTGTCCTGCGTCTCATGGCAACGTCAGAGGAGCTTTAAGCGTCCTTATCAGGCACAGGGGCATGTTCGCTCGTGGACGAGGCGCCGCGCGATTGCTCCGGTCAAGGAGGTTCGAAAAAGCCGGTGAGTGGCAGATCCATACGCCGGCCGGCGTTGCCGCCAGAGCTGAGCCCACGGCGTCCGCTGAACCTCCGGCGCCGCCCGGTCCGCTCACCGCTTCGGACGTTGTCCGTCGGCGCGGCGGCCGCACTGTCGCTGGTGGTTCTCGCCGTCAGCTCCGTCGGATGGGCGGCATACCGCTACTTCGACGACTCGGTCACCGGGGTCGCATGGTCGCCCGGTGGTGACCGGCCGCCCGAGCGACCGGGCGAGATGAACATCCTGCTGCTCGGCGACGACAGCCGAGCGGGCACCCACGGTGAGTACGGCCAGGTCGACGGGGTCCGCTCGGATACTACGATCATCGCTCACTTCGGCACGGACGGTTCGGTCACCCTGGTGTCATTTCCCCGGGACACCCTCGTGACCGTTGCCTCCGGCATCGCGCAAACCCCCCATGACGGGAAGGACAAGCTCACCAACGTCCTGTCCTACGCTGGCATCGAGGGGCTCACCCGCACGCTGGAGAACCTGACCAGCCTCAAGATCGATCATTTCATCTCGATCGATCTGGCTGGCTTCAAGACCATGACCGACGCGGTCGGCGGGGTGGACGTGTGCGTCGCGCAGCTTCCCGGCGGCGGCACGACCAATCTGCACGACAACTTCTCCCAGTGGCGCGGAAAGTTCGGCATCAACCACCTCAACGGTGACCAGGCGCTAGCCTTCGTCCGCACCCGCCACGCCCTACCCGATGAGACCTACCGCGTCGCCCGCCAGCAGCAGTTCCTGTCCAAGCTGCTCGAAAAGGCAACCAGCGCAGGCGTGCTGACCAACCCCGTCAAGATCACCCAATTGATCGGCGCCGTCGGCGGGTCGCTCAAGGTTGACAACGGTCTCACCGAGAACGGCGCAATGATCAAAATGGCGCAGCGGTTGAGTGGCCTCGGCAGCGGAAAAGTGAAGTTCATCACGATCCCCACCCATGTACCGCTGAAATCCGAAGGCGCCACCGACGAGCAGGGCACCATCCCCCCTCACGGCAATGTGCTGTTCTACGAGCCGGTCGGGCTCTGGCAGGTCCTCGCACCGCTTCGACCCGCGACCGGCGGCGACGCCCCAGCGGGCGCAACCGGTAGTCCAACGCTGCCACCGGGCCAGGTGACCATCGCCGAAGTTCGCAACAGGACCGGCCGTTCGGGTCTGGCCGTACAGACGACCACGGCACTCGGCGCGCTGGGGTTCGCCGGTTCCTTGCGGCCCACCACCGGTGCGGCCGGACAGGTCGTCACGGAGATCCGCTACCCGGCCGGGCAGGAGGGCGCGGCGCGCGCGCTGTCGGGTCTGATCGCCGGATCGCAGACGATCGAGGACTCGAAGATCAGCAACGGCCTCGTCGTCGTGCTCGGGGCCTCCTTCACGGGCGTGACCGGCGGGCAGGCGCCGCCGGCCGGGTCCCTACCCGGCTCCCGGGGTACACCCTCCACCGGCTCCAGCTCCACCGGCACCAGCTCCACCGGTACCGCTCCCACTGTCCCCGGCTCAGCAGCTGCCCCGCCGCCGCCGCCCACGGTCGCCCCCGCGAACACATCCTGCACGGCGTGACCGCGATTCCCATCGGCTTCCCTGAGGTGTCAACTACCGTGAACGTCCTATGACACCATCAACGTCGCCCGCATCGACGTCTCCGGCGGGACGTCTGCTTGACGGCGTGGTGGACCGCGTTCTGGATGCCGCGCTCGCCGCGATACCGCCAGACGCCGTCGACCCCGCCGCCATGACCGATCGCCCGGGAATGACCGACACCGCCGGCGCGGACGGGGTCGCCGCGCTGCTCGCCCACCGGGTACGTGCCGACTCGGCACGTCCACTGCTGACGTTCTATGACGATGCCACCGGCGAGCGGACCGAACTGTCCGCGGCCACCGTGGACAACTGGGTTGCCAAGACCGCGAACCTGCTCGTGGACACGCTCGGGCTCGCTCCGGGAGACACGATCCGCATCGCGCTGCCGCCGCACTGGCAAACCGCGGTGGTGCTCCTCGCAGCGTGGTCGTCCGGCGCGCACGTCACCGTCACCCGGTCCGACGCCGACGCCGACGCCGACGCCGACGATCAGAGCGATCCCCCGGCGGCGGTGTTCCTGACCGAACAGACGGCCGACGCCGTGCTCGCGGCGGGCGAGCAGGGCGATGTCGTCGCCCTGTCGTTGCGCCCGATGGGCGGACGGCTCGCCCGGCCCATGCCGGGAGTACTCGACTTCGCCGGGGAGGTTCTCGCCCACGGCGACCGCTTCACGCCACCGCGTCCACCGGCAAACCAGCGGATCCTGGTGCGACTGGCTGGCTACTACGCCAGGGCCTGGGACCTCTCCGAACACGACCGCATCCTGACGACGGCCGGTTATGACACGCCGCAGGGGCTTCTCGCCGGGCTGCTCAGTCCCCTGGCCGCCGGGGCGTCGCTCGTCATCTGTCGAAACCTCGACCACACCCTCCTTGACCGCCGGGTCGCCGCGGAGCGTGTCACGGCTGTCTGCGGGCCGATGCCCGGGATGCGGGAAGCAACGTCTGACATACCGGCAGCAGCACCCGGTGTGCCAGCACACACCCCCGCGGGCACCCGTCGTCTCGGGGCGCCACTGCGGTGACCCAGCCGCAGTCAACGCTCGACAATAGCCTGTTGTGAATCTTCTGCCCGGATGATCGACGGTCGGGAGGCGACGCAATGGAGAGCGGGTTCCCGTTCGCGACGCCCGAACACCGGGTATAAGAACGACCGGCACGAGGGGCGTGGATGAAGGAACGGGGCTGGGGTGCGTAAATGGCAGTCTCGAGCGATCTTCGTCTGAGCGTCATCGGTACCGGCTACCTGGGCGCGACCCATGCGGTCTGCATGGCGGAACTGGGATTCGACGTGGTCGGCGTTGATGTGGACCCGGTCAGGATCAGACGTCTCGCCGCCGGCGAGACGCCGTTCTTCGAACCAGGGCTGGAGGAGCTCCTGCGCAAGAACCTGGAGGCTCACCGCCTGCGTTTCACCACGTCCGTGACGGACGCCGCCGCTACCGCGGACGTCCACTTCATCTGTGTAGGGACTCCACAACTTCCCGGGGCGAATGCGGCCGACATGCGCCATGTTGACGCCGCCCTCACCGGGCTGCTCAGAGCTGGGATCCGGCCGGGGGCGCTCATCGTCGGAAAATCCACCGTGCCCGTCGGCACGGCCATGCGACTGGCGGGACAGCTCGACGCCGAGGCCCCCGCCGTGGAGCTGGCGTGGAACCCGGAGTTCCTGCGCGAAGGCTTCACTATTGACGACACCTTGCGGCCCGACCGCCTGGTCTTCGGTCTGCCACCCGACCCGGCCAGGGCACGGGTTGCCGAGGCGGTCCTGCGCCGTGTCTACGCCGCCCTCATCAACGCAGGTGTGCCGGTTGTCGTTGCCGACTATCCCACTGCTGAACTGGTAAAGCTCGCCTCGAACGCGTTCCTCGCAACCAAGATCTCTTTTATCAACGCAATGGCGGAGATCTGCGAGGTCACCGGTGGGGACGTCACCGACCTGTCCACCGCGCTGTCCTACGACAGTCGCATCGGCGGGCAGTTCCTGCACGCCGGTCTCGGCTTCGGTGGGGGCTGCCTACCCAAGGACATCCGTGCGTTCCAGGCCCGCGCGGACGAGCTCGGTGTCGGCCGGGCGCTCGGCTTCCTCGCGGAGGTCGACGCCATCAACTCGCGTCGGCGCACCAGAACCGTGAGCCTGACCACCCGGCTACTGGGCGGGACGGTCGCCAACAAGAAGATCGCCGTTCTCGGGGCGGCGTTCAAACCCAGCTCCGACGACATCCGCGACTCGCCGGCCCTCGACGTCGCGGGCGCCCTACACCGCGCCGGCGCCACGGTAACCGTCTATGACCCGGCGGCGATCCCCAACTGCCGCGCCGCTCACCCCCAGCTGACCTACGCGAACAACGCCGTCCACGCCGCGGTCGGTGCCGACATCCTGCTGCACCTCACCGAGTGGAGCGAGTTCCGTGAACTCGACCCCGCCACGCTCACCCAGGTGGTCGCCGGCGCGATCATCATCGATGGCCGTAACGCCCTGGACCCGGCCGCGTGGCGCGCGGCCGGCTGGGCCTACCACGCCTTGGGCCGGCCCGCCTAAAGGGCCAAAGGGCGCGCGACGATCGTCAGATCGCGCGCCCGGAGGCCGCCGTCCCCGGAGCACTGACCGGGCCGGCGGCCCCAGAATGATCATTCGACGACTTCGTGCAGGGTGCCGCTCGCCACGTCATAGATGAAACCGCGAACCGACCCCGAGGTGACGAGGAAGGGATCGGAGCGAAGTCGCGAGATGGACGCCCGGACGCTCGCCTCAAGATTGGCGAACGTGTGGACGGGCCAGGCCGGGCGGAACCCCGCGTGTTCGAACAGCTTGTCCCGAAATCCATCGTCGGTGATGGTCATCATCCCGCACTGGGTGTGATGCAACAGGATGATCTCCGTTGTGCCGAGCTCGTGCTGGCTGACCGCCAGCGAACGGATCACGTCGTCGGTGACCACGCCGCCGGCGTTTCGCAGGACATGCGCGTCGCCCTCAGCGAGACCCAGCAGCGCATGAACGTCCAGGCGAGCGTCCATGCAGGCCAGGACTGCGACACCGGTCGCGGGCCTGGCCGGACGCGCCCGCATCGGCGCGCCATCGGCCTGGCGTACGGCCGCGAAGGCCCCGGCACGCTCCACCATCGAATCCGTGGCGGTGCGCGAGTGACCGACGGGACCCAGGTGAGCGGTGGTGGTAGTGGTGCGTGCGCCGGCGGCCCGCACTGAGCCTCGGCTGTCGACCATGGTCATGGTGGTGCAACCTCCATCGGCGCGGTGGACACAACAGAACCACGTTCGTCCGTTCGTGCACGGCAGCGTCGCCGGGAACCCACCGGTGCGGCAGGCCGCCCCGCCGCGACCCGGTTGGGAACGCTCCGGGACACCGCGTGGCGGGCCGTCACCACAGCCGGCCGAAACAAGGATGACGCGACCACGCCGTTTTCGCCACCAGTACGGACCACCGCGGATCAGAACCCACGTCGCGCCAACCGGACCCGCGATCGAGTCACCAAACGAAGCAGGGGGCATACTTGCCGCAAGGGATCGGCCCTGCGGACGATCCGACGATCGCGGGTCGGGCGTTCTCGCCCGGCTACGACTGTCGGTACACCCGTCCGCAGCCGGCCCGTGCCGGTGAGATCGCCGCCCGGACTACCGTTTCGTGCACGGCGCGGGGTCCGCTCGTACGCCGGGCTTCCGTTGTCCCGCGAAGCATCGGAAAGGGGATCGGGGCTCTCGAGGGCCACTGAGCGGGAACCAATCCAGCCAAGGGTGACCTCATTGTGATCTTTCCGGTCACCGGCGGCGCCAAGGACTTGACAGGCCGACGGTCACGCGATCATGGATGTGCTCGCACGGCCGGCGGCCCCACGTAACCAGGGGGGTGGCGGATGAGTCGGTGGAAACCGTCTGTAGGCTCAGCCGGTGATACAAATCGGTCAACAGCATCCGAAGTGAGCGTGGCACCGGTGGCGGCCAACGCGAAGCAGTCACGTTGGCCGGTACTCGACCACGAGATGGCGAAGTTCGGCGTGATCGGCCTCGCCTGCTACGCCATTGACGTCCTCGTCTTCAACCTGTGCCATGGGCTTGTCGGCATGGACCCGATCAGCGCGAAAACCGTGTCCACCATCGTGGCCGCGACCTGCGCCTACGTCGGCAACCGACACTGGTCGTTCACGCACCGGGCCAGGACGGGCCTACG
Source organism: Protofrankia sp. Cas8 (assembly GCF_963555845.1). NCBI lineage: Bacteria > Bacillati > Actinomycetota > Actinomycetes > Frankiales > Frankiaceae > Protofrankia > Protofrankia sp. Cas8. Next base: position 57,063 of record NZ_CAUVXI010000008.1, read on the forward strand.
ACGTGAATACACCCTTTTCGTCATCTTCAACGCCATCGGCCTGGCAATCGCCCTGGGATGCGTCGGGTTTGCCAGCCATGTGCTGAACCTGCACGGCGTGCTTGAGCTCAACCTGGCCGCAAACGTGGTCGGCACCGGGCTCGGCACCATCTTCCGATTCTGGGCATACAAGCGGTGGGTGTTCCTGCACCCCGACGACCCGAAAGCGCTGCTGCACGCCGCAGCCGATGCGCAGCGTCGGCACAGCGTCCCCGAGCCGGCCGGCCGCGCCTAGGAGCAAGGTCCTAGGACCTAGGACCAAGAACCGAGGGCCAAGCCGAGGTAACCAATCAGGATCGAAACAGGAACCGCCGTTCCGATTCTGATTGGTTCCCGTCAGCCTGGGATGCGCTACGCTCTCGGACGAGCCCGCACGTTTCCTTCTCGTCGGCGTCGCGGCTTGGGACGGCAAACGGAACGCGTCGACGGTCACCGGATGACACGCGTTCGGTTGAGACCGGTTGGCGGAAGGCAGCGTGATCATGATTTGTGCTGCCCGGGGCCTCAGGAAGCCTAGGTCACAGGGGGACGCCGTGGTGCGGCCTACGCTTGACGCCCGTCCCGGGGGTCGTCCGCGGGATGAGTCACGGGACGGCGCAATCCGTCGTGCCACCCTCCAGCTACTCGCCGAGGTGGGCTACGACGGGGTCACCATGGACAGGGTGGCCACCCGGGCGAAAGCCGGCAAAGCCACGATCTACCGCCGTTGGCCTTCCAAGGTCGCCCTGGTCATGGACGCGATCACGACAATGGCCGAGCAGTCCGTACCCGTTCCCGACACCGGCTCGTTCCGCACGGACATGCTGGCGTTCCTCTCCTCGTACCGGGATGCCATCGGCGATGATCGCGGCAGAATCATGGCCGAGCTGGTGTCGGAAATGCCCCGTAATTCCGAGCTGCGGGACGCTCTGCGTAATGGGCTACTCGCCCAACGCAAAGCCGCGGCCGATGTCATCGTGCACCGTGGTATCGCCCGCGGGGAGATCGGCGCCGGTGCCGACCACGCGATGCTCATCGAGCTCGGACCGGCACTCGTCCTGCAACGGATTCTGCTGTCCGGTGAAGTCGTGGACGCCGCGTTCATGGAACGGATCGTCGACGATCTGATCATTCCCTATGCCGTCCACGGCCAAGCGGGCCAACGGGCGTTCGACGATCATCAGATCACGCGCCCGCAGGCCGCAGTTCCCCTAGCACTAGCGGAACAGCCGACGACCTGATCCCGGAACACCGCGAGCACCGCGAGCACCGCGAGCACCGCGAGCACCGCGAGCACCGGATCGGGACGGTTTTTCCAGCCGCGCGATAATGGCCGCAGGCTCGAGAACGTCCGAGGATGCGGGGGAGATGTGGCAACCGGCCTGACACTCGCGGTCGACCTCGGCACAGGCTGCACGTCCGCCTGCGTCGACGTGGACGGCCGCGGGGTATCCCTGCGACTCGGGCCGGACGGGCCAATGCCAGCAGTGGTCACCTTGAGTAATGACGGACGGCTGTTAACCGGTACCGCGGCCGTGGAGGTCGCGGCCGCGCATCCCGACCGCGCCCAGCGCCATCCATTACGGGCGCTGGAGACGACCGATCAGGTCCAGCTCGCCGAAATGACCATCCCCACGATCGAACTGATCGCCGCCGTCCTGCGCCAGGTTCTGCACGAGGCGACCCGCCATGCTCCGGGCCCACCGCCGGGCCAGGTTGTCCTCACCGCGCCGGTCCGCTGGACGTCAACGGAGATCGACAAACTCCGGGCGGCCGCTGCCAGGGCGGGGCTCACCGACATCGTGCTGCTCCCGGAACCGATCGCGGCGGCACGCTGGCATGCCGATCCGGCCGGCATCCGCGCGGGCACGGCCGTTGCCGTGTACGACCTGGGCGCCACGACCCTCGCGACGACGATTCTCACCGCGACACCCAACGGATTCGAAATCCGCGGGGAACCCGGCGGCAATCCCGCCTTTGGTGGCGAGAACATCGACGACATCCTCCTCCGTCGAGTGGCAGAACGGGCACGCACAGTTGACTCACGTGGATGGGACGCGCTGTGGGCCGACCTGAGTCCATCCACGCGCCAGCGCCACCACCAACTGCGCCAGCAGGTTGTGGCGGCCAAGGAAGCACTGTCGACAACCACCGTCTGCACTGTCGCGGTAGGCGGATCCATCGGTGACATCGAGGTCACCCGGGCGGACCTGGAAGCGTCGATCGAAGGTGACCTACGCGCGACCGTGACGGAGTTGCTCCGCACAGCGCAGAACGCGGGGGTCCGACCCGGCGAGCTCACCGCGATCTTTCTTGTCGGCGGTTCGACCCGCATCCCACGGGTTTCGGCGCTGTTGGCGGAGATGACTGGCGTCCGGCCCCGGCCCGCCGACGACCCCCAGGCCGCGATAGCGCTGGGCGCCCTGCTGACCGCGACCACCGCGACCGCGGGACCCGGTGTGAGACCGGAACCGGCCCTCCACGCCACCCGCGTCCTGCCGGCGTCCGCCGCCGGCATGGCCGCTGGCCCCAACCCGTCCGCACCCCGGGATCAGTATCCGCCGACCGCGGGCTACCCGTTCGGCGAGCAGCCGCCCTCGGGTCCGTACCCGCCGCCAGGCGCGTACCCGCCGCCAGGCGGTTACCCGCCGCCAGGCGCGTACCCGCCGCCAGACGGTTACCCAGGCGGACCGCCGCAGCGGCGGCCGTCGCGCCGGCGACCCACCGCCACGGTCGGAGTGATCGTCGCGCTCCTGGCCCTCGCCGTCAGCATCCCGGTGATCGCATTTACCCTGACACGTTCGGATAAACCCAACCCCAGCCCGACCGCAAGCCGAACCCTGCCGGCGATCCCGACCGGACCGGCCGACACGTCGCGGCCCACCTCGTCACCATCACCATCCGCATCCGCATCCGCATCCGCATCGGCCAGCGGTTCCGCCGCCGGGCTGACCGTGGCCCAACGCAGGCTGTCGGCAGTGCTCGATCCCGCCGAAATGACCGACTGCGAGGCGAATCCGGATGGCGAGGACTCCGACGTCGACGCGTCGCTGAAGTGCGCGGCGAGCAACGGCACAACCGTCATCGCGTTCCATTACTACACCGCGAGATCCCTGCGCAACGACGTCGACTACCGGTCCGGTCAGATCAACGACGAGGGCGCCTGCGAGAACGGCCGTTCCAGCGTCGGAACCTGGCAGGTGGGCAGCAATTCCAGCGTCGATGCCGGCGCGCTCCTGTGCTACTACCACAGTGGGCAGTTTGTGATGTTCTGGAGCTACGACTCGGACCTGGTCAGCTTCGCCGCCGCGGACACCGACGCCGCATCCCTCTACCAGTGGTGGAAGCGGTTCGACCCGCTGGCCTGACCCGGCCACCTACCGGCCCTGCTGTCTAACCGGCCCTGCTGTCTAACCGGCCCTGCTGTCTAACCGGCCCTGCTGTCTAACCGGCCCTGCTGTCTACCGGCCATAGCCGTCGGCGTCAGCATCGGCGCCGGCCGGCCCTCGGCGCCGGACCTCGATGTCCTCGACCAGCCGGTAGAGGGTTGTATGCACCTCTTCGACCCGGGGCAGGTTCGCCAGTACCACCTGACCCCGTTCGCCGGCGCTTTCGATGGTCAGTGTGCCGGATCCCAGGAGGCGCTCGACGAACGAATGGTGGAACGAGACATCGTTGAGCCGCTGGAGCGGGATGTCCCGGCCGGTGCGGGAAAGAATTCCCGTCCGGATGACAACGCGCTCCGTCGTCACCACATAGCGTGTCGTGATCCACCGCAACCACGGCCGCAGGCTGGTGAAAAGGAGCAGGGCCGCCGCAGCCGTGATGAGGACCCACTGCGCCGGGTGCTGGAACGAGCCCGCCGGGATCGCCAGTACACCGAACAGGGTCAGGCCGAGAACGACGACAAACGCGCTGACCGGCGCGACCAGCCTGATCCAGTGTGGATGGAGGTGTAGGACAACCTCTTCGTCACTGGTGAGAATGCTCTCTGGAAATCCCACACGGCCGATCGTCTCACCATCGCCGCACCGGGCGGGCCCGAGGGTCGACCGGCTCGGCGTCAGCGCAGGTGAACAACGTCCGCAGCGGCGAAAGCCCGGCCGTCCACGACAAGCCGGCCGTGGACGTCCACGTCTGTGGCGGTGCCCACAACGACGGCGCCGTCGGGCAGCTCGACCCGCACCGCCCGGCCGAGCGTCGCACACACCGAGCGGTAGGCGTCGACGGCGCGGCCCGGCTCGGCCAGCCAGGCCCGGTATGTGGCGGCGACGTCCCGCAGCAGCTCGATCAGCAGTTCCCCCCGGCCCACGGCCGGGCGTGACCCCCGCCGCTGGCAGAGCGCCACGCTGGTTGCTCCCGGGGGCAGCTCATCGACATCCGTCTCGACGTTCAGGCCGACCCCGACGATCACTGCCGCCGTTGCGGGCTGGCAGGGAACAGCCTCGGCAAGGATTCCCGCCAGCTTGGCGCCGTCCACCAGGACGTCGTTGGGCCACTTGAGAACGGCCGGGATGCCCGCCAACCGGCGCAGCGTGGCAACCAGCGAGGTGCCGGTTACCAGCGGCAGCCAGCCGAGCGCTCCGGCCGGCACGGTTGGCCGCAGCAGCACCGAAAACGTGAGCCCCGCGCCCGCCGGTGAAACCCAGGACCGCTCCAGGCGCCCCCGCCCCGCCCACTGCAGCTCGGCGACGAGCACCCGTCCTTCACCGGCGCCGGCTTTCGCGGCCGCCACCAGATCGGCGTTGGTCGAGCCGGTCTCCCCGACTACCTGTACGTCCAGGCCGTCGTCGGCGAGAGCCGCCGCCAGCAGGCCGGCGTCCAGTGGCAGCCGCCGTGGCTGTATTTTCGATGTCCGCATGTCAGCCAGGGTGCCACCGACGAACGTGTTACCGGAGCGTTATGGTGGCGAGCCTCGGGTTGACTGGCCTCGGGTTGGCTGGCCTCGGGTTCGCTGACCTCAGGTTGGCGGGCTGGGACGCCGACGCGTCGCGCGCGGGCGCGGGCGCGGGTTTGTGCCCTCCGCGCGCGAATCGAGCACGTGGGGCCGTACCCGCCGTACGCTGCCCGGCATGGTACTTCCTGTTCCCGCTGAGAACCCCGCGCAGGGTTCGGTACCCGATCTTCTGACAGCCACCGGCAAGATCGCCGAGTTGAAGCGGGTCAACGACGACGCGGTACACGCCGGTTCCCAGCGGGCCGTCGACGCCCAGCACGCCAAGGGCAAGATGACAGCCCGTGAGCGAATCGAGGCATTCCTCGACCCCGGGTCGTTCGTCGAGACCGACGCGTTCGCCCGACACCGCGCGCATGACTTCGGACTCGAGCAGAACCGTCCCTACGGTGACGGGGTGGTAACGGGCTACGGCACTGTGGACGGCCGCCAGGTGTGTGTGTTCAGCCAGGACTTCACCGTTTTCGGCGGCAGCCTGGGCGAGGTCTTCGGCGAGAAAATCGTGAAAGTCATGGACCTGGCGCTCAAGACCGGTTGCCCGATGGTGGGCATCAACGACTCGGGTGGCGCGCGCATCCAGGAGGGCGTGGTCTCGCTCGGGCTCTACGGCGAGATCTTCTATCGCAACGTGATGGCATCGGGCGTCGTCCCGCAGCTCTCACTGATCATGGGTCCGTGTGCCGGCGGTGCCGTCTACTCCCCCGCCATCACCGACTTCACGCTGATGGTCGACAAAACCAGCCACATGTTCATCACCGGCCCGGACGTCATCAAGACCGTGACCGGCGAGGACGTCGGCATGGAGGAGCTGGGCGGCGCGCACACCCACAACTCCCGCAGCGGTGTCGCCCACTTCCAGGCCGCGGACGAGCTCGACTGCCTGGAAACCGCCAAGGCACTGCTGGCGTTCCTGCCGTCGAACAACATGACCGACCCGCCCGGCTTCGCCGAGGTGACCGATGTCCAGGCGGAGGTCACCGCCGAGCTGGACGTGTTCATCCCGGACTCGCCC
>NZ_CAUVXI010000009.1:0-19545 GCF_963555845.1 Protofrankia sp. Cas8
GGTGTTGACCTGCGGCCAGCATCACCGAACACTCCACCACAGTGACTGGCAGGTACGGATCGCTGGCGACGGTGTTCCCGAGTGGATTCCCCCGGGATGGATCGACCCGACCCGCACCCCCCGACGCAACCCCTACCGCCGCACCCTCCACGACAAGCGAGATAACCCCGGAGACGATCTCTTCGGCGGCGTTCCCTGAGAGCACGTGATAGCGGGGAACTGATGGGGTCCCCGTGTACACGGTGGACGGCGAGCCGATACGGTCACAGCCGTGAAGACCCGGTCGGCCGTTCGCCGTGTTCTCGCCAGCGTCGTGCTGGTCGTCCTAACCTCGTCTGCCTGTACCACTCACGCGGGGTCCGCCGCGCAGGTCGGCGACGAGACGATCGAGACGTCGACCCTGCGGGGAATTGTCGACCGCGGCATGGCCGCCACCCAGGCGGCCGGACCTGCTAAGGATCCCCAGACCGGACAGGCCGCGGCACCGATCGAGCGTAGTGATCTTCAGCGCGGGGCGCTGACTCAACTCGTCGCGGCCAACCTTGCCCAACAGGAGGCCCGTCAGCTCGGGGTGGCGGTCACCGGCCAGGACATCGATTCCTACTATCAGACTCTCGGCGTGCTCCAATACGGCAGTGTCGCCGCTTTTGAAAAAGTGGCTGCACAGGGCGGTTTCGCTCGTGACGATCTACGTGTGTTGGTCCAGACCGATGCTCTTGAGCTCGCGCTTGCCGACCGGCTCGCGCCGAACTCCGTCGCCTCCGACGCGGACGCCCGAAACTTCTACGACCAGGCCGTCGCCCGGTTCGGCCCTCTCCCGCTGAGTTTTGGCCAGGCCAAGCCGTTCCTGATCCGAAAGCTCTCCACGGAGCGGACAGCGGCGGTGGAGGCGGAGCTTCGCCAGATTTCGCAACGGGAAGCAATTTTGATCAACCCCAGGTTTGGTGTCTGGTCCGCATCCCAACGGGCAGTGGTTGCCGCGGACGGCTCGGTCGCGACCACGCCGGCGCCGGAGCCGCTCGGCCAGACAGCAGCGATGACCCAGTGAGCCGCATACCGACCCTTCGGTCATGACGGCGAGCATCGTCGTCCTGGTGACCAGCCCACGGGTCGCGCCTGGCCTGCTGGACCTGGCCGCGTGGGATCTGCTGCGGGCGGCATCCGCGGTCTGCTGCGGGTTGGCGGTGCATCCGCAGCGCGACGTGCTCGCCGCGGCCGGCATACCGGTCGAGGTCCTGACGGGCACGGATGCGTCCGCATCCGCCGAGGAGCTGCGTAGCCGCGCATGCGCCGACCCGGCCCGGCCCGTGGTGTGGCTCGCCGCCCCGACCGGCGATCTGGGACCGGGTGGCGCACCGGACGTGGCCGGCGAGGCGGAACTGCTGGCCGCACTCGCGACATCGGCGGGTCCGGACCTCACCGTTTCGACGCGCGAGGGTTCGCGTGACCTGCCCGGGGCGAAGCTCCTGGACGCGGTCGCCGTGATGGACCGGTTGCGCTCGCCCGGCGGTTGCCCGTGGGACGCGCAGCAGACCCACACGTCCCTTGCCTCCTACTTGCTGGAGGAGGCCTACGAGGCGTTTCAGGCGATCGAGGACGGCAACCACGCCGAGCTGCGCGAGGAGCTCGGCGATGTGCTCATGCAGGTGCTGTTCCACGCCCGGATCGCGACCGAGGGCGCCGGCAGCGCGGCGGCCTGGGACGTCGACGACGTGGCGACCGGCCTCACCGAGAAGCTTGTCCGCCGCCATCCCCATGTCTTCGGGTCGGTGACGGTGGATGGCCCGGCCGCGGTCGAGACGAACTGGGACAAGATCAAGGATGTCGAGAAGGGCCGTCGGTCGGTCACCGAGGGCGTGCCCCTGTCCCAGCCGTCGTTGGCGTTGGCGGCGAAGCTGCAAAAACGAGCGGCGAAGGTCGGCGTGCCCGAGGAGCTCGTGCTCGGCGCGGGCCGGGTGTCGTCTCCGGCCGAGATCATCGCAGGCCTGGTCGCTCCGCCGGACGCACCGGCCATGGCTGCGGACCGCACCATCGGCGACCTGCTGTTCGCCGCGGTCACGCTGGCGCGCCAGGCCGGGGTCGATCCGGAGGCGGCACTGCGGGCGTCCGCCCGCCGGTTCCGGGACACGCTCGCCGGTACCGAGGAGGCCATCCGTGCCGCCGGTCTTGACCCGCGAGACGCGGGCGCGGACTCCTGGCGCGCCCACTGGCCGTCCGCATAGCCAATTGCCGGTCGCTCTCAGTTGACCGCGCACCACCGATTGGTCCCGCCCCCTTGATCCCCCGTACCGGCACAATCCCGGCGCGATGAGAGTACCTGCTGATGCGCGTAGCCTCACCGTATGGCAGGAGGCATGGCAGGAGGCACTGCGCGGCAGGCATGGGCGAGCGTCCACCGGGTGTATGCCGGGCGGTCCGCGCCGATCGTCTTGGAGCTTGACCTGACCGTCGACCCGACCGAGGGCGTACCCGCCGACCCGGTGGCCGCGGCCCTGACGCGTCGCCGTCCGTCCCTGCGCGCCATTGTGGACGGGCTGCGCCGGACCGGCAATGATGGCCGCGCGTCCACGCTCATCGCGCGGATCGCCCCGTGTGGGATGCCGCTCGCGCGCGCTCAGGAGATCCGCGACGCGGTGATCGCTTTTCGGCACGCCGGTGGCACCGCCTTTGCCTATTCGGATGCATTCGGTGAGTTCGGCGGCGGGACCGTCCCGTATTACCTCGCGTCCGCCTTCGATGAGATCTGGCTTGCCCCGCCGGGGGATCTGGGCATTACCGGGGTGGCGCTGGAAACGCCGTTCCTGCGCGACGCCCTGGACCGGCTCGGGATTGAGATCCAGGTCGGCCAGCGCCATGAGTACAAGAACGCCGTCAACATGTTCGTCGAGCGTGATTTCACCGCCGCGCACCTGGAGGCGAGCGGCCGGATCGTCGCGTCCAGCCTGGCTATGATCATTGATGGCATCGCCACCGGGCGTGACCTGCCGCCGGACCGGGTCCGTGACCTGATCGACAACGCGCCGCTGTCCGGTGAGCAGGCAGTGCGCGCGGGCCTCGTCGACCGGTTGGGTTACCGGGACGAGGTGTATGCCGCCGCCCGTGCACACGCCCGCCGGACCGTGCCTGACGCCGGGGAAGGCGAGGGCGGGACGCTGGTGTATCTGTCCCACTACCGGCGTGCGTCGGTGCGTCGGGAGGCATCCCGGCTGCGCGTCGCCACGCTGTCCGCGCGGGGCCCGGCGCGGTCGCAGCGGCGTCGGGTGATCGCTGTCATCCACGGGACGGGACCGGTGGTGCTCGGCCGTCCGGGCCGTTCGCCGCTGGCTGGTCCTGCCATGACCTCGGACGCGCTCACCGCCGCCTTCCGTGCCGCCGGCCGCGACGATGATGTCGCCGCGGTCGTGTTCCGCGTCGACAGTCCCGGCGGCTCGTATGTGGCCTCCGACCTGATCCGTCGGGAGGTCGAACGGTTCCAGGCGAGCGGCCGCCCGGTCGTGGTGTCGATGGGTTCGGTCGCCGCGTCCGGCGGATACTTCGTCGCGCTCGGCGCGGACGCGATCGTGGCGAACCCGGGGACCCTCACCGGGTCGATCGGGGTGTTCGGCGGCAAGCAGGTCGTCCGGGAGCTCCTGGACAAGATGGGTGTGCGCTTCGGTGCGGTCGCCGAGGGGGAGAACGCGCTGATGACCTCGCCGCAGCGTGCGTTCAGCCCGTCCGAGCGGGCGAAGCTGGAGGAGTTTCTCGACCGGGTCTACGACGATTTCGTCGCCAAGGTCGCAGCCGGTCGGGGCATGTCGTCCGAGGCTGTGCACGAGGTCGCCCGTGGCCGGGTCTGGACGGGCGCCGACGCGCGTGACCGAGGTCTGGTCGACGAGCTGGGCGGGTTCTCTCGGGCCTGCGAGCTGGCCTGGGAGAAGGTCGGCCGGCCCGGCTCGGACACCCCGCGACTGCGTCTCCTGCCCAAGGTCGGACTGGCCGACCGGCTGCGTTCTCCGCGCTCGAGTGAGGACCCTGCGGCCGCTGCGGTCGGTATGGCGGGTATGGCGGGTATGAGTGGTATAGCCGGTATCGCGAGCATGGCAGGCGTGCTCGGCGGTGCGGCGTTCACCGGCGGCTGGGGTCCGCTGGCGACGGCCGCGGCGCGGGCCGGACTGCCGCTGGGCGGTCCGCTGCTGATGCCGCCGATCGGCCAGGTCACCTGACGGCTTTCGGCGTGCTCCGGCGGGTCGGTGTCCTCTAGATCACCTTGGTGTGGCATCGGGCCCGGTGGCGCGTCCGTCGTGTCCGGATTCAGGGGCGTTCGGCGTGGCGAGCCGAACGTGCATGGCGCGGGGCCTGCTGGCGATAGTCTCAGCCGGGCCGTACGTGTCGGTGTCGCCAACAGCTGGTCTCGCCGATGTCCGGCCGGCCCACGCACTCGCCACAGTCCCGTCGGATGCGTCACCCCGGAGGTCGAAACCCGTGCCGTCCATCGAGGCCGTACGAGCCCGCGAGATCCTTGACTCGCGTGGCAACCCCACCGTGGAGGTCGAGGTCGTCTTGGACGACGGCACCCTCGGCCGCGCCGCCGTACCCAGCGGCGCGAGTACCGGCGCCTTCGAGGCGGTCGAGCTGCGTGACGGCGACGACCGCTACGGCGGCAAGGGTGTCGGCAAGGCGATCGCCGGCATCATCGACCGCATCGAGCCCGAGATCCTGGGCCTGGAAGCCACCGAGCAGCGCATTCTCGACCTCACCCTGCTGGACCTGGACGGTACGCCGGACAAGTCCGATCTGGGGGCGAACGCCATCCTCGGGGTGAGCCTCGCGGTCGCCAAAGCCGCTGCGAAAGCGTCGGCCCTGCCGCTGTTTCGCTACCTGGGTGGTCCCGGCGCGCATCTGCTACCGGTGCCGATGATGAACGTCGTCAACGGCGGCGCGCACGCCGACACCAACGTCGACATCCAGGAGTTCATGATTGCCCCGATCGGGGCGTCGACCTTTGCCGAGGCCCTGCGGTGGGGCACCGAGACGTATCACGCCCTCAAGGGCGTGCTCAAGGCAGCGGGGCTCGCCACCGCCGTCGGTGACGAGGGCGGTTTCGCCCCGAACCTGCCCACCAACCGGGCCGCGCTCGACCTGCTCGTGGAGGCCATCGGCAAGGCGGGGTTCCGGCCCGGGCAGGACATCGCCCTTGCTCTCGACGTGGCCTCCACCGAGTTCTTCTCGGACGGCTCCTACCGGTTCGAGGGCACCACGCGTACCGCCGAGGACCTCAGCGACTACTACGCCGAGCTGGTCGCGGCCTACCCGATCGTGTCGATCGAGGACCCGCTCGCCGAGGACGACTGGACTGGATGGGTGCAGCTCACCGCACGCCTGGGTGATGCCGTGCAGCTCGTTGGTGACGACCTGTTCGTCACCAACCCGGCGCGGCTCTCCCGGGGCATCGCGGAGAAGGCCGGGAACGCGCTACTCGTCAAGGTCAACCAGATCGGCACCCTGACCGAGACGTTGGACGCGGTCTCGCTTGCGCATCGCAACGGCTACCGGTGCATGATCTCGCACCGATCGGGTGAAACCGAGGATACGACCATCGCAGACCTCGCGGTGGCCGTCGACGCCGGGCAGATCAAGACCGGTGCCCCGGCGCGCAGCGAACGGGTCGCCAAGTACAACCAGCTGTTGCGTATCGAGGAGGAGCTCGACGACGCCGCCCGTTACGGTGGCGCCGCGGCCTTCCCGCGCTGGTCGTCGACGGCCGGCTGATGGCAGGGGCACGCCGAACCGCCCTGACCACCCGCATGACCCTGCTGGTGGTGGTGATCTGCGTGCTCATACTGACCCTCGCCTACCCGTTGCGGCTGTACCTCCAGCAGCAGAGCCAGCTCAACGGGCTCGCCGCGCAAAACGCCGACCAGCACAAACGGGTGGAGGCCCTGAAGACTGCGGTGGCCGGCTACGATGATCCCGAATGGACCCGGGATGAGGCCAGGACGCGGCTGCACTTCACCCAGCCGGGGGAGACGGTCTACCTGGCACCGGCAGCGGCAGCGGTGCCGTCATCCCCGGTGCCGACCCCCGGCGCCGCCGCAGCCGAGGCACCGTGGTTCTCGCGGTTGTGGTCGGACACGGTCGGCGCGGGAGCGCCCTCCACGGGTATCGCGCCAGGCGCTGGTCAGACGGCTTCCCGCCAGCCGGTGACGGCGCCGAGCCCGTCGGCCACGCCGCGATGACCGGCGATCTCGTCGGCCCGCAGGATTGCGCGGTTGTCGCACGCCAGCTTGGCCGGGCGCCGCGGGCGATGCACCGGGTTGCCCATCGGTGTTCCTGCGGCCTGCCGGACGTGGTCGAGACCAGGCCAAGGCTGGAGGACGGCACGCCGTTCCCGACGCTGTATTACCTGACCTGCCCGCGGGCGGCGTCGGCGATCGGGCGGCTGGAGGCGTCCGGGTTGATGCGGGAGATGACCGAGCGGCTCGCCGCCGACCGCATCCACGGCGGCGATCTTGCTTGCAGATATGACAGAGCACACCGGGACTATCTGGCCCGCCGCGACGCCCTTGGCGAGCTGCCCGGCGCACCGGGCGCCGGTGGTATGCCGACCAGGGTGAAGTGCCTGCACGTGCTGGTCGCGCACAGTCTGGTGGCTGGTTCGGGGGTGAACCCGTTCGGCGACGAGGCGCTGGAGCTCATGGCCGACTGGGGGGTCCGCGGGCCGTGCGTGCACGCCGGACCCGACCCCACCACGGAACGAGAGGCTGATCTGCCATGACCCGCGTGGCCGCGGTCGACTGCGGCACCAATTCGATCCGGCTGCTGGTCGCCGAGGCGGTCAGCGAAGAGGCGGGCAGCGCCGGGACGGGCAGCGCCGGGACGGGCAGCGCCGGGACGGGCAGCGCCGGGACGGGCAGCGCAGCGAGCACCACGCCTGCGCTCGGTCGGACCACGCCGCGCCTGCACGCCCTGGTCCGCCGCATGGAGATCGTCCGACTGGGAGCTGGGGTCGACCGGACCGGCGAGTTGGCCCCTGACGCGCTGGACCGGACATTCGCGGCGCTGCGTGACTACGCCAAGGAGATCGACCGGCTCGGTGCCGCCAAGGTTCGGATGGTGGCCACCAGCGCGACCAGGGACGCCCGCAACCGGGACGTGCTGGTGGCGGGGGTGCGCTCGATCCTGGGCGTCGATCCCGAGGTGATCACCGGCGACGAGGAGGCTGCGCTGTCCTACGCCGGTGCCACCGGCGAGCTGCACGGGCATCCCGAGCCGTTCCTGGTGGCTGACATCGGCGGCGGATCGACCGAGCTGGTTCTAGGCGACGCCGACGGCGTGCACGCGGCACGATCGGTGAACATCGGGTGCGTGCGGCTGGCTGAACGGCATCTGCATGACGATCCGCCCACCGCCGGGCAACTCGCGGCGGTGGTGGCGGACGCGCACGCCGCTTTCGATCTGGCCGAACAGACGGTGCCGATCCGCTGCGCCGCGACGCTCGTCGGGGTGGCCGGGACGGTCACGACGGTGGCGGCCCTCGCCGCCGATCTACCCGGTTACGACCCGGACCGCATCCATCTGTCGGTGACCGCCGCGTCGGACGTCGCCGCTGTGACCGATCGACTGGCGGCGATGTCGCACGCTCAGCGGGCTGCGCTCCCGGTGATGCATCCCGGCCGGGTCGACGTGATTGTTGCGGGGGCGTTGGTAATGCGCACGCTGGTCGAGCGAGTCGGCGCGTCCGCAGTGATCGCCAGTGAGCACGACATCCTCGACGGTATCGCCTTCTCTCTGCTCGGCTGATGTCTCCCGGTTCGGCCGATTGAGCGCCCTGATCCACTCGTTGGTTGCCGGGCGCTCTAGGTTTGTTGACGTGGACGGGATCCGCGGTACCGAAAGTGATGTTCATACGGCCGATAATCGTACGGCCGATGATCGCCGGCCGGTCGTGCCCGGCTCGGGCTGGCCGGGCGATCCCGCGTCGGGCGCGACTGCGGTGGCGTTCACCGCAGTCGAGGTGGAACGGCTGGCCGCCGGCGCCGGTGACACGGCCGAGCTGGACGCCCGGATGTCGGTCTGCCGAGCCTGCCCCCGCCTGGTCGACTGGCGCGAGGAGGTCGCCGCGCAACGGCGGGCCGCCTTCGCCGATGAGCGTTACTGGGGCCGGCCGGTACCCTCGTTCGGCCCTGCCGACGCCCGGGTACTCATCGTGGGACTGGCGCCGGCCGCGCACGGCGGTAACCGTACGGGACGGATCTTCACCGGAGACCGCAGCGGTGACTGGCTGTTCGCATCATTGTACCGGGTCGGGCTGGCGCAACTGCCGACGTCGGTGTCGGCCGGTGACGGTCAGCGCCTGGTCGCCACCCGCGTCGTGACCGCCGTCCGCTGCGCTCCGCCCGCGAACAAGCCGACCACGACCGAGCGGGACGTCTGTAGATCATGGCTCGTCCGGGACCTCGAACTCCTGCGCTCAACACTGCGCGTCGTCGTTGTCCTGGGTGGGTTTGCGTGGACGGCGCTGTGGCCGGCGTTGGCACGGGCCGGTTACCCTGTACCGTCGCGCCGACCGACATTCGGACACGCGAGCCGGGTCGTTCTCAGCGATGAGCGCGGCGGGGGTTTGGTTGTCCTCGGTTGCTACCACCCGAGCCAGCAGAACACGTTCACCGGACGGGTCACGGCCGGGATGCTCGACGCGGTGCTCGCCAATGCGGCGGGTGTGGCCGGCCTGGGCGTGGCGGTCGATGATAAATAACGGAACCACGATCATCGCGGGCGCCATCATGTTGATCTCCGCGTGGTGCATGTCACGCGGATGCCCGCACCGCTGATCGCGTATCACGAGGCATAGCACGGTGGTGGCGAGTACCTTTTTTGTATGAGCTTTGGACATCCTCCGCACATCCTTGTTGTGGGCGGCGGTTACGTCGGTATGTACACGGCTTTGCGTCTTCAGCGTCGACTGCGTCAGGGTGAGGCGACCGTGACGGTGGTCGAACCCAACTCGTACATGACATATCAGCCGTTTCTCCCCGAAGCGGCGGCGGGTAACCTCGAACCGCGCCATGTTGTTGTGCCACTACGTAGTGTGCTGAATGCCTGCAGGGTTGTCAGTGGCAGTGTGACCGGCATCAACCACGCCCAGCGACGGGCATACATCGCACCGAACCAGGGCACACCGTACGAACTTCGCTACGACATCCTGGTCGGGTGTCCCGGGTCTGTCGCGCGGACGCTGCCGATCCCGGGCCTCGCCGAACTGGGCATCGGTTTCAAGAGCGTGGCCGAGGCGATCCACATACGAAACAAGGTCATCGAGCGGATGGACTCCGCCGCGTCCAGCAACGATCCACAGCTTCGGCGCCGAGCGCTGACATTTGTGTTCATCGGTGGCGGGTTCGCGGGTATCGAGGCAATCGCCGAGCTTGAGGACATGGCACGCGACGCCTGCAAGTTCTATCCCGAGCTGTCGCCGTCGGATATGCGATGGGTCATGGTCGAGGCGAGTGGGCGGGTGCTGCCCGAGGTTTCGCCGGCGATGGGTCTGTATACCTTGAAGCAGCTTGAGCACCGTGGCATTGAAATGAAAGTCAATACCCGCGTGAAAAGTCTCGTCGACGGACACGTCGTGCTCGACAGCGGCGAGGAGTTCGATGCCGAGACCATCATCTGGACGGCCGGGGTGAAGGCACACCCGCTGCTCACCAACACCGACCTTCCGCTGGACGAACGAGGTCGCATCAAGGCGACGGCGTTCCTTCAGGTGGACGGCGTCGAGCAGGCGTGGACAGCCGGTGACTGCGCCGCGGTTCCCGATCTCACCAGGGGTGAGGGGGCGACGACCAGTCCCTCGGCGCAACACGCGGTTCGTCAGGCCCGGGTGCTGGCGAACAACATCCTCGCCGATCTCCGTGGCGAACCGATCGCGCCGTACGAGCACCGGTACGCCGGCAGCGTGGCGTCACTCGGCCTGCACAAGGGTGTGGCCGACGTGTACGGGATGAAGCTGCGCGGGTGGCCGGCGTGGCTGATGCACCGCACCTACCACCTCAGCCGGGTGCCGACGTTCAACCGCAAGGCGCGGGTCCTCGCGGACTGGACCCTCGCCCTGTTCTTCCGGCGGGAGATCGTCTCGCTGGGGGCCTTCGCGGACCCCCGGGCGAGTTTCCGTGAGGCTGCCAACCCGTCCGCCGCAGCGGGCGGGCAGGGCTCCACGGCCGCGACCCCGGTGCTTCCATCGACGAGCGCCGGGCATGGTGAGACCAACGGTTCGGTGGCCGCTGGCCGCAAGCCCGCGGCCACCAGGACGGTGGGGGCGGCCAAGCCGTCCGGGGAAACGTCGGTGGCGTGACCTGCCGGCAAGGCGCGCCATGGCGCGCAGCTTGTAGACGATTAGCACCAGATGCCCGCTGTAGGCGACTACGGCGGGCATTTCCGTGAGCGGAGTCGGGTCGGGCGTGACGCGTATCCGTCCGAGCCATCTGATCGGTCAGGGGCCGGCTGGGTGTGGCGAGGTGCGTGCCCCAGCCCCAGCCCCAGGCCCAGCCCCAGCCCCAGCGCCGATCCACGTCCCTATTGTCGGGCGCTCTGACCGCCGGACCCCCCACGTCGGGTTGGGCGGCTGCGCCACGATCCGCTGATCCCGCGCGATTACCGGTCCGGGCTACAGGATAGCGTGACGATCACTTTACTTCGCGCAGGCAAACCGGTCTTGATCGTCACGATGTGTTATGAGACAGGATGGTTCGGTCACTCCGCACACTTTTTCCATGTTGTCTCTTTCACAAATCCTACGTAGCGTGGTAGAAACATCTCCGATGTAGCCCAGCCGGTGTATCCCAACAGGCAGAGGAGGCTGTCCTAAAAACAGCTCGAGTGTCGGTTCGACTCCGACCACCGGCACATTCATGTGTTCGTGGTACCTGGCTACCGCCTGGTACCTGACTGTCGGATGCCGGCCGGATCATTCCGGCCGGCATCTCGATCCACCATCAGACTATTCATCTGAATGCCTTGTGGGCTGCCGGTGTGACGCGGTCGCACCACCTGGTTTCGGTCTCCGGCGCCGCAGCCATCGGGTCCGGCCTCCTTCGAGTGCGGCGTCCCCGCATGTCGTCCCCGCACGTCGTGTCCGATGTTCGCTCCCTCGTCGCGCTGTGACCGCGCGGGCGCGCGGCCAGGTGAGACAGGGTGGTGGAACACGGTGACTGCGCGGAGCGTTCTACTCTTGCCTCGGACGAGCTCGTCGATCGGGTCGGGTTGCGCCGCGGTCGCTTGAGCTCGATGGCAGCTACGATCTATGCGCCCGGCTGGATGCGGGTGGTGGAAGGAGTCGTATCCTGATGGCCGAGATGCGTTCGTCGAACCCGGTGTTCAGCCGGCGCGGGTTCACCGGCCGGCCCACGGCGCCGGCGCTTGTGCCCGAGTACGGTGCCGGCGGGTATCCGCTGTCGGGAGCCGGAGCGCCACCCACTCCGACCCCGGAGCAGCTCTCCGGTCTGTACCGGGCGCCGAGCGGCATGACCGTCGACGACGTCGTCATGCACACCATGGGGCTGTTCGCCATCGCCGCCGTCACCGGGATGGCCGGCTGGGCAATCGCGCCGGCCGCACCTGCCGTCGGGTTTGTAGCGATGTTCGCCGCGCTCGCCCTCTCCTTCGTGATCTCGTTCAGTCAGCGGCTCAAGCCGTCGTTGATCGTCATTTTTGCGGCGCTCGAGGGTCTGTTCGTGGGCGCGGTGTCGCGGTTCTTCGAAGACGCCTACTCCGGCATCGTGCTGCAGGCGTTGCTGGGAACCGCGGTCGTCTTCGTGGCGATGCTGGTGGCGTATCGCAGTGGCCGGCTTCGAGCGACTCCTCGGATGACCCGGATCGTCTATGGATCACTGCTTGGTGTGATTATGCTCGGCCTGGCCGATCTGGTGATCAGGGCCGTGTCCGGTAGTCACCTTCCAGTCATCAATGACGCCTCTCCGCTCGGCATCCTGTTCAGCGTCGCCGTGCTTGTGGTCGCGAGCCTCCAGTTCATCCTCGACTTCGACTACATCGAGCGCGCGATTGCCAGCGGTGCGCCTCGTGAGGAGGCCTGGCGGGCTGGTTTCGGCCTGCTCGTCGGCTTTGTCTGGGTATACGTGGAGATGCTCCGTCTGTTGTCGAAACTCCGAAGCTAGGGCCTGTCCGACGGATTTTCGATCGCATCGACCAAATATCCACCGGACAGGCCTAGCCGGAGTGGTCTGGACCGGCGCTGTCGATCTTGATACTGATCACGCAGCGCTGGTCGCGGACCATGGCGGCACGATAATCGTCCCAGTCGGGGTGTTCGCCCGACAGTGAGCGGTAGTAGTAGACGAGGGTTTCCATGGCTGCCGGCAGCGAGATGATATGGGCCCGACCACTCACCTGAATCCACGGCCCGTAGAAGGCATCCGGAATGACGCACACAGTCGCGCGCGGGTCCCGGTACAGGTTGCGGACCTTGTAGGCAGGTTCCCTGCTGCTTATGATAACTGCACCGTCGGTGTCCACTCCGACCGTGACCGGTGACATTTGAGGGGTGCCGTCCCGGCGAAACGTCGCGAGAACGGCGTGATGGTTCTCGCGGATGTGTGTCCGCGCTGCCTCGATGTCCATGAGTCGATTCTCGCGCAACCGGCCTAACGGTAGTGTGCGAATCGACCGGTGGGCTCTGGGATTCGGCCGGCTCTGGGATTCGGCCGGCTCGGTGTCAGGCCGACCTCGGGCGAGACCGCCGTCAGGTGCGGATTGCCCGCCTGCGTAGATCGGCTTCGTGAACGACGGCCGCCGCATAGCAGTGTGGGAGACCGTGTTCGTCCTGGAGCCAGTTCACGCGCTCGGAGAAGCGAAGCAGACCCGGCCCGCGGTCGAGGCATCCCAGCCAGTGGCCGACCTCATGTCCGGTGATTCTCGGAATTCGTTCGATAAGGCTGTGGTGGGTCTCTTCGGAGCGTTGTTGCGACATTGACGCCTCCAGTACGCACTGGTCAACGAACCATGGATGGAGCGTGCACCACCAGCCGGACAACGGCAAGACCCGCCACGGCTGTCACGGGATAACCTTCGTCCGTGACCGATGTGGAACTCATGTTCGCCGGGGATCTGGTCAGTGAGGTACGACGATTGCACGATCGGATCCAGGGGTGGACGCCGGGTTCCTGGCGGCAGCGGTCTGCCTCTGTGGGTACCCGTGCTGATCGGGTGCGCGCGCTTGCCGCCGAACTCGCCGACCTCGGTCATCAAGCGGGCTCTGGCGCGCCAGCCGGTGTCAGGCCGCCGAGTCTGGCCGACCATGCGCTTGCGGACCAGATCGTCGTGTTGGCCACCGACCTGGTTGAGACGCTGCTCGCCGATACCCGTGGTCATGTTGTCAACGGTTGCTCGGATCGCCGACGTGATATCGCAGAGCGCGCTCGGTCGGCCGTCCGGGCTGCTCGCCTGGACCTTGAGGGGCGCCGACTCTGAAACAAGGACGTAAATTCACCATAATCGGGCCTTCCGGGTGGAGGTAGCCGTCCCAGGAAGATGTCTCAGGATATCATGTGCCAGTCAGCGTTGATCTCCTTTACGAAGATATCGGCGACGATGGCGGCACCATCAAGCGTCAGGTGAACACCATCAGTGGAGCGGGCGAGTACTGTCTGTCCCCTGTCGTCGGTGAGGTAACTGCTGTAAGACCCGTTGTTCGACAGCCGGTCGCTGACGTTGACGAAGCGGACTCCGGGAACTCTTCGGGCGGCATCTGCGGCGGCTTCGGAGATCTGGTGGTAGTAGTTGTTGAGCCTCGGTTCGCGGGCGGGGGGCAGACTCATCCAGTAGACGCGGCGGCTGCCCCCCGAAGACCAGATCTGCATGACGACGATGGCGCGGCGGCGATACTCGGCCAACCATTGGGGTGATCCGGTCGCGAGGGTGCTGCCGTCCGGCAGCGTGATTCCCTGTGCGTCGTTGCCACCGACGGCGACCACAATCGCCTCTGGATCGCCCTTGGTGACCTGCGCGCGGGCCTGGGCCGCCCAGTCGAAGAAATCCGGACGCACCAGGCCGGTACCGGCGTGGGTGTCGGTATCGGCGTGGATGGTGCCGTGGGACCCGTTCACCATCGACGGCCCGATGCTGTCGCTCAGCGAGTCTCCGGTCACCAGGAGGCGCAGCGGCGTGGCAGCGTCGGGACGGCGCGGGGCAGCCGCGACGCCGGCCGGGCCGGATGGCGGTGCCGAGGACGTTTCCGGGGCTGCGGCCCGCGACGCGGCGGACACCGCCGAGGGCTGGGCTGTCGGGATTCTGCCGTCGGCCGCATCTGCACGGGCGGTGCTGACGGCGCCGGTCTCCAATCCCGGCGGCGGCGTCCTCGGATCGGTGCCGGTCAGTTCTGACGATGGTGCCGAGGCCCTGTCATGCCCGAACGTCGAGGTGAGGAGCCCGGGGATCGCGTCGAGCCCGACGGCGTTGGTGATCCGGTGGAGTGGACGGCCCACGCCGAGCACGATGGTGCGGGTCAGCCCGGGTGACATGCCCTCGCCGGCGTGGACCATGCCGGCGGCGTCGAGCAGGAGTAGCAGGCTGAGGCTGGTGACGACGAGCCTGGCCGCCTGTCGTGCCGACACGGTGCCCCCCGGCGCGGATCCCGGCAGGCGGCGGGTACGACCTGTCTGCGGTCGCCGGACATGTTCCATTCCGGGCGCCGCCATATCGGCGTCCGGCTTCGTCCGGCTTTTCGGGTCCTTGTGCGTGTTCCCGGCGGTCTCCGGTGCCCGAATCGGTTTCTGTTCGCTCATCGCGCCCCCCAACAAGGTTGGAACCTACTCTGCCTCGCCAGCTTGCCGGTGCCGGCCGCTGCTTTCATCCGCGGCCGTGTTGTTTTGGGCCAGGTTTTCAGAACAGGCGCTCAGAACCGGAAGTATATAAATGGTGCGACATCCTGCCGGCCGACAATCGCGTGGGCAATCAGGATGAACCCGACGATTACCACGGCTTGGCCGAAAACGCTGAGTTGGGAGAAGATGTCCGCCGCATGCAGCCGCCAGCTCTTCGGGGTGAGTTGGGTGAGGAGGCCGGTGGCGATGGCGAGCAGGACCTCTCTGGTCACCAGCGGCGCCGGTCCTGGCGCGCTCACCAGGCGGACGAAGATGTCGATGGCGGCCTCGACGTCGGGGGAGCGGAACAGGACCCAGGTCGCGCAGACGAAATGGAAGACGACCAGGCGCCCGAACCATAGTCGCGCAACGGGCCGTGCAACGGAATACAGCCGGGACGCGGCGCCGGCGGGTCCTCCGGCGACTGCGGTGGTCGCGCTGGTGGTCGCGCTGGTGGTCGCTGTGGAGATGACCACCGTTGCCGGAGGGTGGGGCTGGGAGTCGGTCCCGGAGTGGCGGCTGGCCAGCCGTGGTGTTCGCGGCGCCGGCACCTGCGGCCATGGCGCCGCGGCGGTCATGACAGCAGCGGCGATCATGACAGCAGGGGCGGCGGGTCGGCGGCGGGACTGGGCCCATCGGCGTTCGGCTGCCAGCCCGGCACCGTGCAGAGCGCCCCAGATGACGAACGTCCAGGCAGCTCCGTGCCACAGCCCGCCGAGGATCATTGTGATCATGAGGTTGACGTAGGTGCGCCGAGGACCGTGCCGGTTGCCTCCCAGCGGTACGTACACATAGTCCCGCAACCAGCGTGACAGCGTTATGTGCCACCGTCGCCAGAATTCGCGCAGGCTGGCCGCGGTGTACGGGCGGTCGAAGTTGTCGGGGAAGCTGAAACCGAGCAGGAGGGCGATTCCGATGGCCATGTCCGAATAGGCGGAGAAGTCGCAGTAGATCTGCACGCCGTAGCCGTAGATGGCAACCAGTACCTCCAGCGACGAGTGCTGGCTCGGGGTGTCGAAGACCGGATCGACGATCTGCGTGGCAAGCAGGTCCGCGAGCGCGATCTTCTTGACGAGGCCGCCGACGATCAGGAAGATGGCCCGGGTGGCCGGCACCTGGTCCGGGTCTCGCGGGGTGGCCAGCTGTGGAATGAACTCACTGGCCCGGACGATCGGCCCGGCCACGAGATGTGGGAAGAACGCCTGGTACACGGCGAAGTCGCTGGTCTTCGCCGGCAGGATGGTCCCGCGATGGACGTCGATGACATATGACATCGCCTGGAACGTGAAGAATGAGATGCCGACCGGCAATGCGACCTGGAGCAGCGGGAGTGGCGCCGGCAGCCCGATGCGGTCGAGCATCCGGTCGACGGAGAGGGCGAAGAATCCGTAGTACTTGAACCAGCCCAGCAGGCCCAGATCGCAGCTGATCGCCGTGATGAGGATGCGCCGGTCCCGCCACCGGGCAAGGGCGAGCGCGGCCGCCTGATTGAGGGCGGTCGAGGCGAGTAGGAGCGCGACGAACCGTTTGTCGGCATATCCGTAGAAGAAGTAGGAGGTGCCCAGGATGAAGGGTTTCCACAGGTGCGGGCGGGGCATCAGGCTCCAGGAGCCTGCCATGACCACGGCGAAGAACGCCGCGAACTCGATCGTAGGGAAGACCACCCGTACCCGCCCTCGCGAATGTCACTTTGAGCATCAGGTTTTCGACTTAAGGTAGTCGAGCGTGTACGGGTGGGGTGATGGGCACCAGTGGGGGCGCCGGTGGGGGCGTCGGTGGGAGCGTCGGTGGGAGCGTCAGCGGGAGCGGCGGCTGTACGGTCCTGGCTGAGTGCGCGATTGCGTGTGTATGGGTGATCTTCGGCGGAAGTTCGATGGATTGCGAGCATCAGCGGCGCCTGCTCGCTACCTTCCGTCTATGGGCACGGTTCAGGCCAATGGCATCGAAATCGCGTACGAGCTGCACGGTGACCCCAGCGGCCTGCCGCTCCTCATCGTCAGCGGGCTGGGCCAGCAGCTTGTCGGCTGGCATCCTGATCTTCTCCGCGCGATGGTGCGCAGAGGTTTCCGGGTCGTCGTCTACGACAACCGGGACGTCGGGCTTTCCACTCACTTTGATCATCTTGGCCAGCCGGACCTCACGGCCGCGCTCTCCGGGGATGCCGACGCCGCTGCCTACACTCTCCTGGACATGGCGGCTGATGCCATCGGTCTGATGGACGCTCTGGGCTGGGAGTCCGCGCACGTCCTGGGGAGCTCTCTGGGTGGCATGATCGCCCAGACGCTTGCGCTGCACTTTCCCGATCGGGTACGCAGCCTGACGTCGGTCTCCTCGACCCCGGGCAACTATGAGGAGACCCAGCCGACCCCGGAGGCGGCTGCCGCATTGCTGCGCCCGGTGGCCGCGAGCCGCGAGGCGTTCATAGACGGGGCCGAGCAGGCATACAACATCATCGGGCCGGGTGAGTTCCCGCACGACCGCGAGTGGGCGCGTCGGCGGGCTGGGATGGCGTGGGACCGCAGGTACGACCCGCACGGGACCGCGCGGCAGTTGCTTGCCGCCCTGGCGGCTGACGACCGGACGGCGGCCCTGCGCCAGCTGACGATTCCCACCCTGGTCGTGCACGGTACGGCCGATCCGCTCATTCCGGTCGCCGGTGGTCGCCATACCGCGGCCGCCGTCCCGTTCGCCGAGTTGCTGGAGATCGACGGAATGGGCCACGACCTCCCGCGCCAGGTCTGGGAGCGCCTGCTGGACAAGCTCGACGACGTGGCCCACCGAGGCGAAGTGGCCACCACTGCGCGCAGGATGCCCATCGCGTAGGGCCCGGGCATGGGGATGGGCATGGGGATGGGCCGGTTTCGGCGATGGTCGCCTTTGTGCCCTGTGTCACTGCCCGGGTTGGTAACAGGGTGCTCGCTAGGAGCGTGACGGGTTGGCACGGTACCATCACGTATGAGTAAGTGTTCGATCAAATTCCTTCTTCTCGTTCGCACACTTCTTGTGTTGTCACGACTGACCGTTATTACGGCTGGCTGTCACGAGGGGTAAGGGTCATTCGAACTGGTCCGGTTTTTGGCAACCGTCGTGCCTGGTTCGGCGGACAGCCCGGCCTCGCCGGAAGTGCGGTCGAACGAGGGCAACTACGACGGTTCGCCCCGCTGGCCGGCGGGCTGGCGATGGTTGTCGCACTCGCGTCGGTGGCCGTGGCGGCCGGGAAGACCGGCCTGCGGGAGGCAGAGCGGGAGCGCCTTTCCGACCGGTCCAGCCTTGTTGAGCGAATCGCCTACAACACCTCAAAAGTGGACGATCCAGAACGAATGCGGGCGGCCGTCGAGAGCACGCCGTTCATTCCGGACCAGCCGGACGCCGACGCCCGACTGCTGCGGCAGCTGCAACGAACGCCCGCTGGAGACCCCAGCCTGGTCGTCGCCCTCGTCGACCCGGTTGGTAGGCCGGTGGCCACCGTTCCAGCGGCGCGTCGGATATCCGTATCTGATCTTGGTGAGGCCTGGTCGGCCGCACTGGCTGGACGGTCGGCCATGTCGCCGGTATTCGTCCTGGACGATCAGATCGTTCGGGCCACGGTCGCACCGGTGGGCACCGGTCGCCCGTGGGCGGTGGTGGTGCAGGTCGCCGACGAGGCTGTGTCCCGGCAGCGTGAGGAGAAGCGTGCCTCGTTCGGCGGTGTTCCTGGCGGGTTCGGCAATCTTGATGCCTCGGGCGTCGCGTTCGCATCCTGGGACCAGGCGTTGCGGGGCCGACGGCTGGTTGAACCGGCGCGCCTTGCGGATCTGATTCCGGGCGCGGTCCGGGTGTGGACGTCAGGCCGTGGCGCGGCGCAGCTCACCACTCTCGCGGCGCGCCAGCAAACGACCGGTTATACGACGATTTTCCAGCAGCCCACAGCACGCATGTTCGCCGATCTCCGGGCCCGCCAGCGCCGCCATGACCTGATCCTGCTGGTTGTCCTTACCAGCTGCCTGGGCGGCCTGGCCGCGTTCGGGCTGCGCCGGGAGCGGTCGGCCAAGCGGGGTCGGGCCCGACTGCGCACCATGCTCGGCGGCGTCCGGGATATCATCGTCGTCGTCGGTGTGGATCGGGTGATGACTTTTGTCAGCCCGGCCGTTAGAGACCTGCTCGGCTATGACACCGCCTCCTGGCTCGGCTGCGCGCTCACCGACTTCGCCCATGCTGACGACGTGGGCCGGATCCAGCGGTTACTCGCCGAGCCCGGCGGCGGCATCGCTTTCGACGTACGATTGATCCCTGCCTCGGGTGCGGTGCGTTGGTTCGACCTGGAAGCACGTGACGTCACCGACCATCCCGAGTTGGCCGGTGTGCTGGTCACCTGTCACGAGACGGGCGAGCGCAAGGACCTGCAGGACCGGCTGGGTTACCAGGCGTCACACGATGCACTGACGGGTATTCCCAACCGGACGCTCTTCATGAGCGCGTTGGCAGCGGCCGTCGGTACCGCCCGTTGCGGTGGGTCGTCGTTCGCGCTGCTGTTCATCGACCTCGACCACTTCAAGCCGGTCAACGACGGTCTTGGCCACGATGCCGGTGATGCGGTTCTGCGGGTCGTCGCGGCCCGTCTCGTCCAGACGTTGCGCGATGGGGACCTGGCGGCCCGGCTCGGCGGCGACGAGTTCGCGATCCTGCTCGCGGGTGCGGACGAGGTATCGGCGGG
>NZ_CAUVXI010000009.1:19871-20927 GCF_963555845.1 Protofrankia sp. Cas8
CGCCGACCGTGTCATCGAATCGATACGCGCACCGATCACCGTCGGGACATCGATCGTTCAGGTTGACGTCAGCATCGGCATCGCGACCTCGACGCTGTCGCTCGAAACGCCCGACCATTTCCTCGGCGTCGCGGACCACGCTATGTACGAGGCCAAGCGGACCGGGAAAGGCCGCTTCGTCGTGGCGGTCGCCGGCGCCCAGCCTCTTGCCAGTCGTCCTCGTATCCCCGTCACCGACCTTGCCGGCGAGGTGTACCCGCCGGCGCCACGTCAACCCGCGGTCGGTGCGGTCGGTGGGCATTTCTCCGCATCCGGACGACCCGAGCGTTGCGTGCCCACGGGTCGTGCCCGCCGGTACCGGTCGGGCCGGCTGATCGCACCGCTGGTCGGCGGCGTTGTCCTGCTCGCGATGGCCGCGATCAGCGTGTGGCTGCAGACACAGGTACGTCATGGCGCGGAGCAACAATCGGTTTCGGCCTTCTACGGGGACATCAGATCCGGCCGGTGGAGCCGCGACCTAAGCCTGCTCGCCCTGCTCGCCCTGGTCACCACTGCGGTTGCCGGTCTCACCGTCCGCCACGGTCGGCGGGAATCGGCGCTGCGTCGCGACGAAGGACGGCTGCAGGCACTGCTCCACAACGCCCACGATCTCGTGATCGCCACCGGCGCGGATGGCCGCATCACCTTTGTCAGCTCCGCTGTCGAGGTACTGCTCGGTCACCGGGCCCGGTGCTACGTCGGCCGGCACCTGCCCGACGCGGCCCATCCCGACGATGCAGCCACCCTGGCGGAGTTCCTGCGGCTCGCCGCGGAGGTGGGCGCCGCCGCGGTCCGCGATATACCGTAGAGGGACAAAAAGTTAACGTGACCGCTGACATACCTGCAATTAAGGCAAAACTTGATGCCCTCTTGAATCGAAACAATGGCAAATAAGGAAACGGTTTTTTGTCCGAACAGAATTTGTTGACGCTTGAGGCTATTATCGTTAAATTTCGTGCACTAACAAGCTGTGGCCAGAAACATTTCTTGACTGATCGAAGCCCTAAGGAATACGTC
>NZ_CAUVXI010000009.1:20952-24542 GCF_963555845.1 Protofrankia sp. Cas8
AGTTCCTGCGGCTCGCCGCGGAGGTGGGCGCCGCCGCGGTCCGCGATATTCGGCTGCATGCGCTCGACCGCGGCTACCGCTGGTTCGACATCGAGGCAAGCGATCTGCGCGGCCAGCCGGAGGTGGCCGGCATCCTGCTGACCTGCCATGAGATCGGCGAACGCCGGGAGCGCCAGGACCGGTTGCGCCACCAGGGCCGCCATGACGCTCTCACCGGCCTGCCGAACCGGGCTGCGTTTGTTCGGCGCCTTCATGGCATCACCGAGGACGGGGCGGTATCGACGTTCGCGGTACTGCTTATTGATCTTGATCGGTTCAAGCCACTGAACGACACGTACGGCCATGACGTCGGCGACGAGGTGTTGCGGATCATCGGAGCACGCCTGGCCAGGGTGAGTGGGGCGCAGGACGTGGTCTACCGCCTCGGTGGCGACGAGTTTGCCGTCGTCCTGCGCGATGTGGACGGCCCGCAGGCCCGCGGGGTCGCAGACCGCTTGCTTGCCGCGATCCGCCAGCCCATGTCCGTCGGCGCGACGTTGGTCAGTGTTGACGCGACCGTCGGTATCGCCGTGGCGGAACCGGACGAGGGCCATCCTGAGGTTGCCGTCCACAATGCCGATCTTGCCATGTTGCGGGCGAAGAGGGCCGGGCGGTCGCAATCAGCGGGAACGTCGTCCGCTACGTGCGCGTAGGTAGTCCCGGACGACATACTGACCCAGCGCCCCCGGATCGGGGGACAGCATCCGACCGCCGTTGCGCCGCGCGACCTCATCGACGAACTGCACCAGCCGTGGCTCGTTGTCAAGCATGAACACGTTGATTGTCGCCCCACGGCGGGTCAGTCGGTCCACCTCGGCCAGGGTCAGCTCGAGGGTTTCCGGAGTGGGCGGCCAGGAGAAGGCGGGCGTGCCGTTACGCATCAGGTGCGCGGTCGGCTCACCGTCGGTGACCACCAGTACGATCGGTTCGGAATCCGGATGTTTCGACACCAGCCGACCCGCGATCATCAGTGCGTGCTGGAGGTTCGTGCCCTGTACCACTTCGGAGTCCAGCCCGGCGAGCTCCACCGGGCGCAGCAGCCGGGCGTAGTCGGAGAAACCGACCAGATGGATCGTGTCCTGCGGGAACTTCGTGCTGATCAGGGTGTGCAGCGCGAGCGCTGTCGATTTCGCCACCCCCCAGGTCCCCCGCAGCGCCATGGAATAGGAGAGATCGACCAACAGGCACACCACGGCCGAGGTCCGGCGTTCGGTCTCGGCGACTTCGAAGTCGGCGACATCCAGGCGCACCGCTCCGTCCGGGCCGGCCGGCCCCGCCCGTAGAACCGCGTTGCGGACAGTGCGGACGACGTCGAGGGGCTGGGCGTCACCGAAGCACCACCGCCGGGATGTCCCGGTGAGCTCGCCGGCCGCGCCGGCGTCGGCGACATCGTGATCACCGCGTCCGTGGGCGTCCAACCGGTGGAAGATGCGAGTCAGCGCGGTCTGCCCGATGCGGCGGACCGCCCGCGGGGTCAGCTCCAGGTTGCCGGCATTGCGGGTCAGGAAACCCTGGCGTTCCAGCTCCTTTTCGATCTGCTGGAGGGTACGCAGGTCGTCGACGGCATCTCGGCCCAGCGCTCGCGCGATCGCGTCCGGATCGATGTCCTCCAGGGACGCCCCGGCGTAGTCCTGGGACAGCGCGGCAGCCAGTTCGTCGAGCTCAGCCAGCTCCTCCAGCGCGCTGGTGGCCTCCCCCAGCCCGAGGGGGCGCTCGCCGGTCATCGGGTCCCGCACCCGGCCGCGCGCGGGCTGGCCCCAGCCGAGGTCCGGGCGGGCGGCCCGGAGCGCATCGCGCAGCCGGGACAGCTCGGCCGCCAGGCCCATGTCAGCCATGGCGGCGGTCATCAGATCGGCCAGTTCCTGACGTTGCTGCGGGGACAGGCCCGCCATCAGCCGCGCAGCAGCCGCGGCGCGCCGCGCCAACGAATCCACCAGCTCGTCCAGCGAGCGCGGATTGTCCGGGAAGAAGTCACCGAACGAGCGCATGAAGTTCTCGAACGCGGCGTCGGTGTGCTCGCCGCGGGCATCCGCCTCCAGCATGCTGTTGAGCGCGTTCAGCATGTCTGCCACTCGGGCCATGGCCGCGGGCGTGCTGTTCTCCAACGCCTGTTTCATGCCGCGGAACTGCGTGTCGAGCACCTCGCGGCGGAGCAGGTCGGAGATCTTTGCGAACGTCTCGCGCGCAAGGGGCGAACGCCACTCGTAGTCGGCCAGCGCGCTCACGGCCCGGGCCGGGTCGCCCGGCACGGCGTCGAGTTCGGCTTCGCGCAGGCGGGCATCGTCGGAGGGGTCCGGGAACAGCGCGGTCCGCTCCTGCCCCACCGCCTCGTCCAGAAGCTCACGGACCTGCTCCAGAGTGCCGTCCAGACGCCCGCGCGCGCGGGCCTCGCGCCGCCGGCGCTCCACCTGGCGGCGCAGATCCTCCAGGCCACGGCGGTTGGGTGTGCCCCGGCGCAGCAACGCGTCCAGAGCCTCGCGCGGGGTTCGGCCATCAAGGATGTGCTCGGACATCTCGTCCAGCGCGCCCGCCACGTCGAACGGGTATGCCAGGGGGTCCGGGCCCCCGTCCCATGGGCCGTACCGGAATCCCGCCGGCCCGGTCCCGGCGCTCATCCGCCGTACACCGTCCGGCCCGGCAGTTCTTCCTTGGCGAGCCGCCGGTTGAGGTGCAGACCCTCCATGGCCAGTTCAAGCCCGGCCGCGGCGAGCCCCGGCGACTCCGCACCGTCAATGCCGAGCCTGATGAGGATCGCGGCGAGCCCCGGCACCGGGCCGACCCGCCGAAGCAACTCCGTGGCCGGGATGAGATCACCGGTCTCAACCGGGCCGTCCACCTCGAAACGCCGTTGCAGACCGCTCAGGTCGGTGCCGGCGAGTCGGGCGCGAAAGGTCTCGGCGACAGCCCGCCGCAGCAGGTGCGCGAGGATCTCGTCCTCCCGCCCCTCCTCCAGCTGGTCGAACTCGACCTTGCCGCGTACCGCCGGCACGATCGTTGAGAGATCGACGACCCGGGCCGTCGGAACGTTTTCGCCGGCCAGCGCCGCCCGGCGCACCGCCGAGGCGGCCACGGTCTCGACGGCGGCCACCGACAGCCGGGCCGACACGCCGGAGCGCCGATCGACCTGCGGGGCGTCGCGCACCAGCCGGGTGAAGCGCGCGACCACCTCCAGCAGGTGGTCGGGGACGGCGGGAAGGCCCAGCGGCGAGTCCCGCCAGTTCAGCGCCGCCTCTTGGCGGATCAGGGCCAGTTCGTCGTCGAGGCGCAGCGGGTAGTGGGTGCGGACCTCGGCGCCGAAGCGGTCCTTGAGAGGTGTGATGATCCGGCCCCGGTTGGTGTAGTCCTCGGGATTCGCTGAAGCGACGAGAAACAGGTCGAGCGGGAGCCGCAGGACGTAGCCCCGGACCTGGATGTCGCGTTCCTCCAGCACATTCAGGAGCGATACCTGGATCCGTTCGGCCAGGTCGGGAAGTTCGTTCACGCTGAAGATGCCGCGGTTGGTACGTGGTATCAGACCGTAGTGGACGGTCTCCGGGTCACCCAGAGTGCGG
>NZ_CAUVXI010000009.1:25018-49225 GCF_963555845.1 Protofrankia sp. Cas8
CCCTGTGCGACCTTGACCGGGTCGACGTCGCCGATCAGATCGCCGACGCTGGTGTCCGGCGTGGCCAGTTTTTCGCCGAACCGTTCGAAGCGGTGCTTCCACGAAACCGGGGTGTCGTCACCGAACTCGGTGACCAACAGCCGGCACCGGGTGCACACCGGGGTGAAAGGGTGATCATTGATCTCGCAGCCGGAGACCACCGGTGTCCACTCGTCCAACAGGCCCACCAGGGTGCGGATCAGGCGGGTCTTGCCCTGCCCGCGTTCCCCGAGGAAGACGATGTCGTGCCCGGCTAGCAGGGCACGCTCGACCTGGGGGAGCACGGTGTCGTCGAAGCCGACGATGCCGGGAAACCGGTTCTCGCCACCCGCCATCCGGGCGAGGGTGTTGTTGCGCAGTTCAGTGCGTACGGACCGGTGCCGGTGTCCTGAGCCACGCAGGACACCGAGCGTTGTCGGTTCAGGGGACTGCGGGGCCTGGGCCCCTGACAGATCGAGCACTAGTTGACGGTACGTCCCCGGGGTCTCGGGCGCAGGGAAGTTGCCCCGACCGGAGGCGGCGCGATGATGTTTTGTGCGCCGCCGGAGGTCTCGGGAAGTCGGTTACCCCGGCTGCGGTATGCCGGCCCGGGCTGCGGGTCCGGGCCGGTCGCTCTGAGGAGATCAGCGGTGGTACGGCTCCACCGAGACGATCGCAACCCGGGCCGGGCGGCCGTTGGGCAGGGTGTAGGTCACGGTGTCACCGGCCTTGTGGCCGGCGACCGCTCCACCCAGTGGTGACTGTGCCGAATACACCTCAAGCGGTGTGCTGTGGTCCTCGCGGGATCCGATCAGGAACTTTTCGGTGTCGTCGTCGTCGGGGAAGCGGACCTCGACCACGGTGCCCGGACCCGCAGCGCCGTTGAACTGCGGCGCCTCGCCGACTCGCGCGTCACGCAGCAGGTCGGTGAGCTGTCGGATGCGGGACTCCATCTTGCCCTGTTCTTCCTTGGCTGCGTGGTAGCCGCCATTCTCCTTGAGGTCACCCTCCTCGCGAGCAGCTTCGATCTTGTTGGCGATCTCGACACGACCGGTCCCGGTGAGGTGGTCGAGCTCCCCGCGGAGCCGGTCGTACGCCTCCTGGGTCAGCCACGTCTGCTGCGACACGCGTCACGCTCCTTACGTTGCCTGGGGCCGCCGGCCGCGCGCGACAGAACCATGATCGCGCGGCCTTTGGCCGGTTACGTTGCCTGGGGCCGCCGGCCGCGCGCGACAGAACCATGATCGCGCGGCCTTTGGCCGGTTACGTTGCTTGGGGCCGCTATATCTCGGTGGGACTCTCGCGGGGCCTTTGTTGGGTTATTTCGCCGTGAAGGGCGGCCGATGGCGGAAATTGTTGGAGTCAAGGGCGGTGGGCGGGGGTTGGAAGTGATGGCGGGGACAGGGGCAAACGCCCAGCTTAACAGTCGGCAGTCTGAGTCGGAGCAACCGCGCGCAGGCAAGCGTCACTGCTTGCCGTAGACGACGAACCAGGACACGACCGCGCCCTGGTTGCGTGCCAGGACCCCGCCCGCTTGTCAGCCGGGGCGGGTGATCTGACAGTCCTCGACTTCGACCACGTTTGCCTCCCGTGATGTGGTCAGTGTGACCTTTACGGTCGTGACCCGTCGGCCGTCTGTAGCCGTACCGACAACGATGTCGGTACGCCGGCCGACGACCTGGTCATCCCGGGAGCGTGCGCGGACAGTGCATTGTGCCACGGCGTTGGGTGACTTTTCCACATCGAACGTCAGCTGCGCCTGCGTCCCGTTGATCCGGAAGGCGCGGGTGGCATAGTCCAGCCGGTCCGGATGGCCCTGGACCCACCCGGCGCCGACCGCCGCGACCACGATGATGAGGACTGTCGCCAGCAGGAACCAGGGTGCCACCCTGATCCCACCGAGCCACGGGATGTCGAGCCAGCGCAGGGGGAAGCCGAGCACGCGCGACCGTCCCGGCAGGGCGGCGCGCCGTGTCTGTCTGGACGAGGTCACCGGAGGCATCGGGGACAATGGTGGCATGTCCGAGGCGACCAGTGGGGATGGCCTGCGACTCATGGCAGTTCACGCCCACCCTGACGATGAGTCCAGCAAGGGTGCGGCAAGCATGGCACGCTACGTCCACGAGGGCGTTGACGTACTTGTGGTGACCTGCACCGGTGGTGAGGCGGGCACCGTACTGAACCCCGATCTGGACAGACCGGACGTCCACGCCCGCCTGCCGCAACTGCGGCGGGCCGAGATGGAGGAAGCACGTCGCATTCTGGGAGTCCGGCAGGTCTGGCTGGGTTTTCATGACTCCGGTCTGCCCGAGGGTGATCCGCCGCCGCCGCTGCCGGAAGGATGCTTCGCGCTCATGCCGCTGGCTGACGCGGCCAGACCGTTGATCCGACTGATGCGGGAGTTCCGGCCGCAGGTGGTGCTCACCTATGATGAAAACGGTGGATATCCACATCCTGATCACATCATGAACCACAAGGTCACGATCGAGGCGTTCGAGGCTACGGGTGACGCGGAGCGTTACCTAGAGGTAGGACGCGAGGTCGGTCTGTCACCATGGCAGCCACTCAAGCTCTATTATCACCAGACGTTCCACAAGGCGCGGATGCTCGCCCTGCATGACGCCATGCTCGCGAACGGGCGTGAATCGCCCTATGTCGAGTATCTGGCGAAGTGGGTCGACCGCGCGGGTGACGCCGGGCGGATCACGACCAGAGTTCCGTGCGAGGACTTCTTCGAGACCCGCGACCGTGCGTTGCTGGCCCACGCCACCCAGGTAGACCCGAACGGGCCGTGGTTCCGCATCCCGCTGAAGATCCAGCGCGAGGCGTGGCCCACTGAGGACTACCAACTCGCCCGATCGCTGATCGAAGTGGGGACGCTGCCCGAGAACGACCTCTTCAACGGG
Source organism: Protofrankia sp. Cas8 (assembly GCF_963555845.1). Lineage (NCBI taxonomy): Bacteria > Bacillati > Actinomycetota > Actinomycetes > Frankiales > Frankiaceae > Protofrankia > Protofrankia sp. Cas8. The sequence continues at coordinate 27,943 of NZ_CAUVXI010000009.1, forward strand.
ATCCGCCGATCGCCCTGATTGTCCTGATTGTTCTGATTATTGGGAAATGGCCCGGGGTGCGGGCACGGCCACGAGCCATCGGTCGTTGCTGGTGACAAGATGCTGTCTCAATGCGGCATCCAGGCCCGCACATGCGAACGCACGGCCCATTTGGCACGGATGAGAGGAACACGTCATGGCGATCTGGGATCGTCTGCGCACCACCACGACGACCATGCAGCAACAACTGAACGCCAAGAAAAACGATCTTAAAAGCGGTGCCTTCAGGGACGCGAGCATGGCCATGTGCGCGCTGGTCGCAGCCGCCGACGGCAGCATCGACCCGGACGAGCGCCGTAAGGTCGCCGCGCTCATCGGGTCGAACGAGGTATTGCAGAACTTTCCGGCTGACCAGCTACAGCAGAAGTTCAACGACTACTGCACCAAGTTGACGACCGACTTCGACTTCGGCAAGGTCAGTGTGATCCAGGACATCGGCAAGACCAAGAAGAAGCCCGCCGAAGCACGGGCGGTGATCCAGATAGGCATCGTCATCGGCGGTGCTGACGGTAACTTCGACAAGTCCGAGCAGCAGGTTGTTCGGGAGGCATGCTATGCGGTGGGGCTGGACCCCCACGAGTTCGACCTCTGATCGGCGGGCTCCAGCTGGCGCCTGACCGCGTTTCTCGTCGCCTTGCGTACGCCTCCGGGTACGCGGCGGCTCCTCGACCTTGTCAGTCATCCGGCTGGAGCCCGCCGGCACAGGGCCCCAGCCGGATTGCGACGTAGGGTTGAGGCGTGACTCTTGCGGGACAGACCCTTGCACTTGAGGTCAGCGCGGGCACTGGCGGGTTCCTCGTGGTCCTGCTGCTGGGCCTGGCGGCTGTCGGCCTCTTCACGATGATGTCGCGCAGCCTTGTACGGCTGCGTGGCAACGTCGCCAGCGGACGCTTTGGGAAGCATACGGCAGATCGAGGTGGACAGCCCGACGGTCATGGCTCCGGCAACGGCCATGGTTCCGGCAACGGTCATGGCTCCGGTAGCGACATCCCGGTCCAGGACGCAGCCGGGCGCTCGTAACGATGTGAATCTGATGCTCCTGCCACAGCACCAGATTCACATCGTTCCCAAAGGGCGTCCGGCAACAGGGGCGTGGATCAACGAGCGGGGCGACAGCAGCGATGATCAATCATCGGGGTCGGCGCGGCGCTGACGCAAGACCCGCGCCCGCTGCTTTTTGCCGGTGATGCGCCGCTGTACGGCTCCGGCGGATGGACGGGTCGGGCGCCGCGCCCGTGGTGGGGGTTCGCTCGCGGTGCGCAGGGTTGCCGTCAACCGTGCGAGGGCAGCTTCACGATTACGTAGCTGCGATCGATGTTCGCTGGAGGTCACGGTGAGGACGCCGTCGACCAATCGACCTTCCAGCCGCGTCAGTGTCCGCTCGCGTAGCCGTTCGGGAAGCGACGGCGAACGGCGAACGTCAAAGGATACCTCGACCCGGCTGTCCGACGTGTTCACCCCCTGCCCGCCAGGCCCGCTCGACCGGGAGAATCGCCAGGTCAGGTCGGATTCGCGCAGTATGAAGCCCGGGCGGACCTGAGATGGTGGAAATGTCACTGCACCATGGTCGCCGATCCGCGCGCCGCCGCCACCGAATTTAGGGAGCGGCGCGGTCCGGTAGGGCTGACACCTGATGGGGGACTGGCCCTGACTGTGAAACATCCGAATTGTGCCGAGTTGCTCGACCTGCTGCTGGATGCCGGTAGCTGGACCTGTTGGGATGGCGCTCCGGAGCAGCCGACGGTGAGCGCCGCCTATGGTCGGGATCTGTCGCGGGCCGCCGCACGTAGCGGTAGGGACGAGTCGATCCGGACCGGTGCGGGCCGGGTGGCTGGCCACCGGGTCGCTGTGGTGGCCAGCGAGTACGACTTTCTCGGCGGCAGCGTGGGCCGGGCCGCGACAAGGCGTGCCACGGCCGCGATCGAACGGGCCACCGCCGAGAAACGGGTGCTGCTCGCGCTGCCCGCGAGCGGCGGCACCCGGATACAGGAGGGCACCCCCGCGTTCCTGCAGATGCTGACGATCAGTGCTGCCATTGCCGGGCACCGGGCGGCCAGCCTGCCCTACCTCGTCTACCTGCGCCACCCCACGACCGGCGGAGTGCTGGCGTCATGGGCATCGCTTGGCCATGTCACCTTTGCCGAACCCGGTGCATTGGTCGGGTTCCTCGGTCCTCGGGTGGTTGAGGCGCTCACGGGCACGGCGCTTGCGCGCGACGCGCAGAGCCCGCGGGCGCTGCGCCGGGCCGGTGTGGTGGACGCCGTTGTCGCCCCCGCTGACCTGCGGGAAGCCGTCCAGCGGGTGCTGCGCGTCGTGGCGGTGGACCGAGGCCCGACGACCGCGGAGAGCGGTACGGGAGCCCAACCGACCGGCGTCGAGCTGGTCGAGCGTGGTGAGCCGGATCAGACGGGGGATCCGTGGGCGTCGGTGTTGGCGACCCGCGCGCCTGACCGTCCCGGATTACGTGCGTTTCTGGCTGCCTCGACCAGCGATCTCACCCTTCTCGGCGCGTCCGAGCTGGGCCAGGGCCCGGATGTGCCCGGCACGCCGATGGTCACGGCGCTCGCCCTGCTGCGTGGCATTCCATGCGTTGTCATCGGGCAGGATCGTGAGGCCCAGCGCCATCAGCCCATCGGGGTGCGCGCTCTGCACGCGGCGCAACACGCGGTGCAACGGGCTGTCGATCTTCGTCTACCCATAGTGACTGTAATCGACACGCCGGGAGCGGAACTCTCGGAGGAGGCAGAACGCAGCGGCCTGGCCGCGGCGATCGCGCACTGCCTGGCGGCACTGTTGAGCACACCGGTGCCGACGGTGAGCGTGCTGCTCGGACAGGGCGCGGGCGGTGCCGCGCTGGCCCTGCTGCCGGCGGACGCCGTGGTGGCGGCCGAGGACGCCTGGTTGGCTCCGCTGCCACCCGAGGGTGCATCGACAATCATGCACCGTACTGTTGACCATGCCGCCGAGATGGCGCGCGAGCTACGGATCACCGCCGATGACCTGTACCGGCTGGGCGCGGTCGACGTCGTCGTCGCGCGCGGTCCGGCCGGCGTCGGCACGACCGCCGGGTTCGCCGGGCTCGCCGGTGCTGTGGCGCACTGTCTAGCAGGCGTCGCGGTCCGCGACGCCGCTACGAGGCTCGCGGCGCGACGCGACCGTCATCGGCGCCTGTCATCGTGACCGACGGTGATCGTGGCAGCTGTGGCCATGAAGCCAGGACGGCGGTCAGTTCAGGGCGATGTTGACGATCCGGCCGGGAATCACGATCATCCGTTTCACGGTCCGGTCGGCAGTGTGGCGCGCGTACTCGTCGTGGCCGGCCACAAGGTCTCGCACCGCCTGTTCGTCGGCGTCCACCGGGACATCCACGGTGAACCGCACCTTGCCGTTGACCTGCACCGGCAGGGTCACCGTGGGATCGACGGCGAGCGAGTCGTCCGCCTCGGGGAAGGGATGCATCGCCAGCGAGCCATCGTGGCCCAGCCGCGCCCACAACTCCTCGGCGATGTGCGGAGCCAGGGGGGCGACCATGAGGACCAGCGCCTCGGCGAGTTCACGGGGCAGCTCGCCAGAAGCGCCGTACCGCTTGCTGACGAAATTTGTCAGCTCGATGAGGCGGGCGACGGCGGTGTTGAAGCGCAGATCGGTGTAGTCGGCCCGGACCGCGAGGATCGTGCGGTGCAGCATCCGGGTGGCCTCCGTGTCCGGTGTGACATCGGAGACGACCGCCCCGCCGGTCGCCTCGTCGATGATGTTGCGCCACAGTCGCTGCAGAAAGCGGTGGGAGCCGACGATGTCGTCGGTGTGCCACGGCCGGTCGGCGTCCAGCGGCCCCATCGCCATCTCGTAGACCCGCAGGGTGTCAGCGCCGAAGCTGTCATATATCGCGTCCGGGCTGACGCTGTTCTTCAGGCTTTTGCCCATCTTCCCGGAGCGTCGGTTCACCGGCTCACCGTTGTAGCGCAGTGTGCCCTCTGCTGTGCGGACGACCTCGGCGGCGGGTACGTACATGCCGCGGCCATCGGTGAACGCGTCCGCTTGGATATAGCCCTGATTGAACAGTTTCTTGAACGGTTCCCTGGTGGACACCAACCCGAGATCGTAAAGGACCTTGTGCCAGAACCGCGCATACAGCAGGTGCAGGACGGCGTGCTCGACACCGCCGACATAGAGCCCCACACCCCCGTCGCCGGGTGGGCCGTCCGGCGTGTGCATCCAGTAACGCTCGACCTTCGGATCGACGAAGCGTTCGCTGTTCGTCGGGTCGAGATAACGCAGGTAGTACCAGCACGAGCCGGCCCATTGCGGCATGGTGTTGGTCTCGCGTCGGTATGTTTTCGGCCCCTCACCCAGATCGAGGGTGACAGTGGCCCAGTCGGCTACCCGGGCCAGTGGGGGGACCGGGTCGCTGACGTCGTCATCGGCCATGGCGCTCGGCCGGAAGTCGGTCATCTCCGGCAGGGTGACGGGCAGGAGATCCTCACTGAGCGCGACCGGAAGGCCGTCATCGTCGAACACGATGGGGAAGGGTTCGCCCCAGTAACGCTGCCGGGAGAACAGCCAGTCCCGCAGGCGGTATGAGCGGGCCGCGCGGCCCGCACCGACGTCCTCCAACCAACGGATCGTCGACTTGATCGCGTCCGGCTTCGACAGCCCGACCAGGGGCGGCCCGACACCCGTCGCCGGCAGGTACTCGCCGTCCCCGGCGAAGGCAACCGGCCAGGTGTTCGGCTCGGCACCCGCGGGCACGTTGTGTTCGGCCCGCCAGTCCTCGTCCGGCGCCAACACGGCTGGGATCGGCAGGCCGAGTGTGCGGGCGAAGGAGAAGTCGCGCTGGTCATGCGCGGGAACAGCCATGATCGCGCCGGTTCCGTAGCCCATCAGGACGTAGTCGGCGAGGAAGACCGCAATGGGGTCGCCGGTAACCGGATTGGTGACATAGGAGCCGGTGAACACGCCGGTGCGTGGGATCTCGTCGGTGCCGCGCTGACGATCACCAAGGTGCGCTGCGTATTCCCGGTAGGCGTTCACCGCCGCTCGCGGCGTCCACTCCGGAGCCGGCCTGTTGCCGCTGGCACCGGTGCCCGGGCCCGCTTCGCGGTCAATCCCGTCGGCGAACGTCCACGCAATCGGGGTTCCCTGCGGCCATGCCTGTGCGGTCAGTGTGTCGACGAGAGGATGTTCGGGTGCCAGGACCATGAAGGTCGCGCCGGCCAGGGTGTCCGGACGGGTTGTGAAAACCTCGATACGGATGTCTGAGCCAACGGCGGTGAACTCGACCGTGGCGCCGTCGCTCGGTCCGATCCAGTTGCGCTGCATCTGCTTGATCGAATCCGGCCAGTCGACCAGGTCGAGGTCTGCGATCAGACGGTCTGCGTAGCTGGTGATCCGCATCATCCACTGGCGCAGTGGGCGGCGAAAGACCGGGTAGTTACCGACGTCGCTGCGTCCTTCGGCGGTGACCTCTTCATTCGCGAGCACCGTGCCCAGGCCCGGACACCAGTTGACCAGTTGCTCGGAGATGAACGCCAGCCGGTACCCGGCCACGATCTGTCGACGCTCAGTCGTGCGTAGAGCCGACCACGGCCGGTTGTGTGGGTTTGCGTCCCCGCGTGGTGCCCGGGTACCGGCCTCGAAGTCGGCGATCAGTTCGCTGATCGGCCGCGCGCGGCCCGCCTCGTCGTCGTACCAGCTATTGAAGATCTTCAAGAAGATCCATTGTGTCCACCGGTAGTACTCGACATCAGTGGTGGCCACTTCCCGACGGGTGTCGTGGCCAAGCCCCAAGCGTCCCAGCTGGCGCCGCATGTTGTCGATGTTGGCCTCGGTGGTGACCCGGGGGTGCTGGCCGGTGTTGATGGCGTACTGCTCGGCCGGGAGACCGAAGGCGTCGTAGCCGAACGGGTGGAGCACGTGGTAGCCGGTCATCCGCAGGTAACGGGCGAACACGTCGGTGCCGATGTAGCCGAGCGGATGACCGACATGTAGGCCGCTGCCGGATGGGTACGGGAACATGTCCATGACGAAGAACACCGGACGCCCGGCGACCTGATCGAAGCCGTCCGACAGCGGACCATGCGGATTGGGCGCGTTGAAGGTGCCCCGCTCGGACCAGGTCTGTTGCCAGCGGCGCTCGATGTCACCCGCCAGATGTGCACCGTAACGGAACGGCAGATCCGACACCAGGGGGGGGATCTTGGCTGGAATCGTGCCGTGGGTGCCTGCTGCGGTGCTCGCATTACCGGTGTGCTCGGAACTGCTGGTCATGCCTCATCATCCTCAGATCGTTTCGATCCGACCCATCCCGCGGACCCCGCGGGATACCGTTGATCAGGACGGCGATGCCGATGAAAGGCTCACGCGGAGGGTGTCGATCGTTGTTTCGAGCCTATCCGGCGCCTGGAGACAAGGGCTGAGCGGTGGGCGAGATGGCGGGAGCAGAGCAGGCCCAGCGCCGCCGCGACGAGGTGGCCGGCGGCGGTGAAGTCGGGTTCACGCGCCATGTCCAGAGTGAGCCCGGCAGCCAGGCCACCGGTCAGCGGCCACCGCCAGCCCGGCGGCAGCGTGGCGGCGAGCACCGTCCCACAGGCGATCATGCCGTAACTGGTGCCGACGTCAATGGTATCGCTGACCCGATCGTCGACGAGCTGTACGGCGCGACCCGCCGCCAGCCCACCGGCGACGATCAGACTTGCTCCGACGTGGCCGGCCGCGAAGACCCCGAGTGCCGGTCCGGAGCCGATCGCCCGCTCCAGCGGGCCGAGGACTGCGGCAACCGCGGTGGCCGACCGCAAGAAGGTGAAGCTCTCCAGCCAGAAGGCGCTGGCCATCAGGACGTAGAGCGGACGGGTCCGCAGCCCGCTGAGGTTGGTAGACCTGGTCACCAGGATGTGGCGATGCAGCTCCGGGTCGAGCGCGTAGGCGACCGCGAGGACGGCCGACGTGACCGCCAGGATGGCGATGTAGATCATCGCTAATGGTGCCGTATGCCATGCCTGGCGGAGCAGGTCCCGCCCGGCGTGCGGCGTGGGCCACCGCAACGGCGACTGCGACCGCAACGGCGACCGCAACGGCGACCGCAACGGCGACTGCGACCGCGAGAGCAGGCTGCGGGCGTCACGGAACAGCATCCGGTGGGCATACACCACAAAGGGTTCAATGTCTGGGAGCCGGCCAAACTTCCCCGGCAACGGGAATGCTGGCCACATGCCGAACCGTCTTGCCGACCAGACCTCACCGTACCTGCTCCAGCACGCGGACAACCCGGTCGACTGGTGGCCGTGGGGCGCGGATGCGTTCACCGAGGCCACCGAGCGTGGTGTACCGGTCCTGCTGTCCGTGGGATACGCGGCGTGCCACTGGTGTCATGTCATGGCGCACGAGTCGTTCGAGGATGCCACCACCGCGGCGGTCATGAACGAGCACTTTGTCAACATCAAGGTTGACCGCGAGGAGCGGCCGGATGTCGACGCCGTCTACATGGACGTCACCGTCGCCCTCACCGGCCACGGCGGTTGGCCGATGACCGTCTTCCTCACCCCGGCGGGCGAGCCGTTTTACGCCGGTACCTACTTCCCGCCGACGCCGAGAGCGGGGATGGGATCGTTCCGCCAGCTGCTGGAGGCGGTGGCAAGCGCCTGGCGGACGCGCCGGGACGAGGTGACCGCGTCCGGCGCGGACATCGTGCGCCAGATCTCCGCAGCGGCCGACGCCGCAGGCGGGCCGCCGGCGACGCTCACGGCTGAGCTCCTGGCGGCCGCGGTCGAACAGGCCGGGCGCACGTTCGACCAGGCCAACGGCGGTTTCGGGACGGCACCGAAGTTTCCGCCGTCCGCGCTGTTGGAGATGTTGCTGCGGCACTGGGCGCGCACCGGGGACGGCGCGAGTCTGCGCATGGTCGTGTCCACGTGCGAGCGGATGGCTCGCGGCGGGATCTACGACCAGCTTGCGGGCGGCTTCGCCCGCTACAGCGTGGACGCCACCTGGACCGTCCCGCACTTCGAGAAGATGCTCTACGACAACGCCCAGCTGCTGCGGGTGTATCTGCATCTGTGGCGGGCGACCGGATCGGCCCTGGCACAGCGGGTCACCCGGGAGACCGCATCGTTCCTGCTGAGTGATCTGCGGACCGCGCAAGGCGGGTTCGCCTCCGCCCTGGACGCCGACACCGTCCTGCCCGCCGGTCAGGGAGTCGACGGTGCGCACGGTGCGCACGGTGTGGAGGGTGCGCACGGTGTGGAGGGTGCCACCTATGTCTGGACGCCGGGTGAGCTTGTCGACATCCTCGGCCCGCAGGACGGCGGCTGGGCCGCGGATCTGTTCGGCGTCACCGTGGCAGGGACGTTCGAGCACGGGGCGTCCGTTCTTGCGTTGGCCGTGGACGCGGATGATCATTCGAGGTTCGACCGGGTGCGGGCCCGACTCGCGGCGGCCCGGGCGCGCCGGCCCCAGCCGGGCCGTGACGACAAGATTGTCGCCGCCTGGAACGGTCTGGCGATCGCCGCGCTGGCCGAGGCCGGCGCGCTGCTGGCGGAGCCGGCCTGGGTGACCGCGGCTGTCGAGGCGGCCACGCTGCTGTTCGACGTCCACTGGGTGGACGGTCGGCTGCGGCGGACCAGTCGGCACGGCCGGGTCGGAACGAACGCCGGGGTGCTGGAGGACTACGGGGACGTCGCCGAGGGCCTGCTCGTCCTGCATCAGGTCACCGGCGACGAGCGATGGCTGGCGTGGGCGGGCGACCTGCTCGAGGTAGTGCGTGCGCACTTCGCTGCGCCTGACGGTGGCTTCCACGACACCGCCGATGACGCCGAGCGGCTGTTGCGCCGGCCGCGGGACCCCGCGGACTCGCCGACGCCGTCCGGTCAGGCTGCGGTCGCCGGCGCGCTGCTGACCTATGCGGCGCTGACAGGTTCACGCGACCATCGCGAAGCGTCCGACCGGGCGCTGGAGGTTCTCACCCCGATGCTCGGCCTCAGCGCGTCCTTTGCCGGCTGGGCCGGTGCGGTCGCCGAGGCATCGCTTGCCGGACCGGCCGAGGTGGCCGTCGTTGACCGGCCGGATCTGGAACGACTGGCCCGGCTCGCCACCGCGCCGGGTGCGGTCGTGGTGACGTCCGGACCGTTGACGCGCGGACGGGGCTCCGCCGGGGTCTACGTGTGTCGAGGCTTCGTGTGTGAGCGGCCCGCGACCACGGCCGACGCCGTGCGTGAGCAACTGGGCGTCACGCTCGCCCCAGCGCCACCGTGGAATGTCTGATGTCTGACTACCGTTGCATCTGTATCAACTGTAAGTGTGTAATCAATCGGGAGGTTCATGATGTACGGGAGCCCACATCGAGAGCAGGTGGCGAGGAGGCACGGGATGGCAGGATCGCGCGGGCGCGGCCACGGGCGGTGGGGCGAGCGCGAGCAGGCGCCCTCCGCAGACGATGCGCAGGCATGGTTCACGGGGCGACTGCCCGATGAGTGGTTCACCCACCCGGTCACGGTGACGGTGGATCGAGATGAGATCATTGTCGTGGGCACGGTTGCCGCTCCAGAGGTGGAGTCCGACGATCAGGCCGCAGCGGCCGCCGCCGAGTCCGGTCGGATCCGGCGGTTCCGCGAGCAGACCAGGGATGCCCGGATCGCGATCGCCCAAGAGGCGGAGGAGCGTTATCTGCGCAAGGTCGCGTGGGGGGTGACGGCCGGCGGCACGACCGAGTTGTTCACCACGCTGTCCGTTCCGGTAATGACCAGGCTTCGGCAACCAGAACGTCATGTTCTTGACACTCTGGTCGACTCGGGCGTCGCGCGCAGCCGCAGCGACGCGCTCGCGTGGTGCGTCCGCCTCGTCGGTGAGAATGCCCAGCCGTGGCTCGCCCGCTTGCGGGAGGCCATGGCGAAGGTCGAGCAGGTTCGCGCCGACGGGCCTGAACTGTGAGAATCCGGCCGACATCCGGCAGCGGGTAATTTTCACCGGCGCGTCCGGGGGCGCCGTCGATTGTTGCGACGGCGCCCCCGGACAAGCCTCGTGGTTTGGTTTCGCCCCGGGTTTGTGTCCCCTTGGCTATGGAGTTGCCCTGCCGGCGACCGGCGCCGGCAATTTCCTGATCACCTGATTACCCGGTCAGGTCGCATAGATGGCGAAGATGACGGCGATGTAATGGCACGCCGCCGCGACGATCGTGAACGCATGGAAAACCTCGTGGTACCCGAACGTCTCCGGGGCCGGGTTCGGTCGTCGGGTCGCATAGACGATCGCCCCGATGCTGTAGAGGACGCCGCCGACGACGATCAGAACCAGCGTTGTCACGCCCGCGGTGTGCAGCAGCTGCGGTATGACGAAGACCGCCACCCAGCCCAGGGCGATGTACAGCGGGACCATCAGGAAGCGGGGCGAGTGCAGCCAGAGCATCCGCAGTCCGATCCCGACCGCTGCGCCGCTCCAGACGATCGTGAGTATGGTCCGCGAGGTCCTCGGTGGCAGCGCCAGCAAGGTCAGCGGTGTGTACGTCCCGGCGATGAAAACAAAGATCATTGAATGGTCGAGTCGCTTCATCAGCGAGCGGGAACGTGACGTCGACCACATTTTTCGGTGGTAAAGCGCGCTGGTGCCGAACAGAAGGGCGATGCTCAGCGCATAAATGCCGACGGCCAGCCGTGCGCGGAACGTGCTTGCCAGCGCCACGGCGATTACGCCGAGTGCCACACTGACCGGGAACGCGCCGGCATGCAGCCACCCACGCATCCGTGGTCGCACCAGGTCGTGGGGATGGTTGCCGAAGTCGTGTCCGGGTGCCGTTGTGGTCACCTGGTTACCGTATCTTGCGACCACTCTCCTTACTACCCACCGCCAATGTCGCGCACCGCGTTCAGTTCCGGAGCGTGACGGATCTACCTCGCTGTGGGGCAGTTCGACCGCGCGACTGTCAGAAGCTCCCACGGTAGAGTCAAAAGATCCTGTACCCGGCCTCGAATCACCCGAGCCGTGGTGGACCCGCTATGTAGTGGACGGTGGGGTGTCGGCACGTTGTTGCGGGTTCACTACGCATGCGTTCCGCGTTCCACGATCCCGGGCACGAGTGGGTCTGTCATGGCGGGGACGTGTGGCGGCACGGCGAGGCCGTGGTGGGCTCAACTCAAGCGGAGGTGGGAGCTGTGACGACCGCGACGCAGATTCCGGGGCTGGACGCTGCCCCGACCAGGCATACCGGGCTGATTGCCTGGGTGCGCGAGATCGCCGAACTCACCCGACCGGAGCGCATCCAATGGTGTGACGGCTCTGATGCGGAGTACGCGGAACTCGCGCGGTTGCTGGTCGACAAGGGTACTTTTGTGCCGCTGGACGACGAGAAGCGGCCAGGTAGTTTTTTCGCGGCTTCCGATCCCACAGACGTTGCCAGGGTTGAGGACCGCACATACATCTGCTCCCGTGACCGTGCGGATGCCGGGCCGACCAACAACTGGCTCGATCCGGCTGAGATGAGGGCGAAGCTGCATGTCCTGTTTGCGGGCAGTATGCGCGGGCGCACGATGTATGTCGTGCCCTTCTGTATGGGCCCGCTAGGCTCGCGGATTTCCGCTCTTGGCGTTGAAATTACTGACTCGCCGTATGTTGTCGCGTCGATGCGGACGATGACCCGAATGGGAACCCCCGCCCTCGAACAGCTGGGCGTGGACGGATTCTTCGTCCCATGCGTGCATTCTCTGGGCGCGCCGCTCGAGCCGGGTCAGGCTGATGTCCCGTGGCCGTGCAACTCGACGAAGTACATCACGCATTTCCCCGAGACCCGGGAGATCTGGTCGTTCGGGTCCGGTTACGGCGGGAACGCCCTGTTGGGCAAGAAGTGCTATGCACTGCGGATTGCCTCGGTAATGGCCCGCGATGAGGGCTGGCTGGCCGAGCACATGCTGATTCTCAAGTTGACCTCACCGGCGGGCAAGGTCCACTTCGTCGCGGCGGCCTTCCCGTCGGCCTGCGGCAAGACCAACCTCGCGATGATCATTCCGACGTTGCCGGGCTGGAAGGCGGAGACCGTCGGTGACGACATCGCCTGGATGCGCTTCGGGGATGACGGCCGGCTGTACGCGGTGAACCCTGAGGCTGGCTTCTTCGGCGTGGCACCGGGCACAGGCGTCGATACCAACCCGAACGCCATCGAGACGCTGTGGGGCAACACGGTCTTCACCAACGTCGCCCGCACCGACGACGGTGACGTCTGGTGGGAGGGGCTGACCAGGGACAAGCCCGCGCACCTCATCGACTGGTTGGGTCGCGACTGGACGCCGGAGGCCACCGAACCGGCCGCTCACCCCAACGCCCGCTTCACGGTGCCCGCCAGCCAGTGCCCGACGATCGCGGCGGAGTGGGAGGACCCGAAGGGTGTCCCGATCTCGGCCATCCTGTTCGGTGGACGTCGGGCGACCGCGGTCCCGCTGGTGACCGAGGCGCCGACGTGGCAGCGCGGGGTGTTCTTCGGTTCGATCGTGGCGTCCGAGACGACCGCGGCGCAGGCCGGAGCGATCGGTAAGCTGCGGCGCGACCCGTTCGCGATGCTGCCGTTCTGTGGCTACAACATGGCCGACTACTTCGCGCACTGGTTGGCGATGGGTCGCAAGGCCGACCAGGCGAAGCTACCGCGGATCTACTATGTCAACTGGTTCCGGAAGAACGCGCAGGGCCGGTTCATGTGGCCGGGCTATGGCGAGAACAGCCGGGTTCTGGCCTGGATCGTCGGGCGGCTCGAAGGGCAGGCGGACGGGGTGGAGACACCGCTGGGCGTCCTGCCCACGGCGCAGGCCCTGCCCACCGATGGGCTAGACGTCGCGCCGGAGGAGCTCGCCGAGCTGCTCACCCTCGACACCGAGGTCTGGAAGCGGGAGGCGGAGCTGATCCCCGATCACTATCAGACCTTTGGGGACGGGCTGCCGGTCGAGCTGTGGGCCGAACAGGAGGCATTGGTCGCCCGACTCAAGGACTGACGACGGGCCGCGGACCGGCTGCGCAGCTCTTTGACAGGATGTCGTGGTGGCCATTGCCACGCCGTGGGCACCGCCACCTTCGTGACGACTTTTTATGATCATGGCTGATCGTCTCGGCGGTCATGCTGCATGCGGCGGATGACGGTCGGATCAGTGTCCGGTATGTACCACGGACGCAGGTCCGACCGTCGTCGTTCGGGTCGCGGCGACGACGTACGTTCGGGTCGCGACGGCGACGACGTACGTTCGGGTCGCGGCGGCGACGCACCCGCGATCGGGCACCCGCCGTCCGCTGTGGTGGTGGCCGTCATCTGAACAGCGGACCACATCGTTGTCCAAGACCGTTCGATCGGATTAGACGATCAACCTGTTCTGTCTGGGGCGCAGGCGGTTTCGTGCGCCATCACCTTATGGCCGGTGACTGTTGCCGAGCGTGTTGTGCGAAGATGGTCGCGCTTTCCAGGCGGGGGAGCTAACGTGTGAGCCTGGGTTCCACTGACGGACGTTACCGAACGGCGATCCGTCGGGATGGATCCAGTTGGCTCAAGTTGTGGTCCGGCACTGGGCTGGACCACTCGGGAGGCCCCTCGGTGCCGCATTCGCGACAACGTCAGGAGGCCGGGACCCGGCCTCCTGTGGGGCCCTGTCCCGGACTTCCTCCGAGTAAGCGGGTGGGCGTGTGCCACGAACGCATGTCGTCGACACAAGCGTGCTCTTGTCCGATCCTGGTGCGCTGCTGCGCTTTGCGGAGCACAATGTTGTGCTTCCTCTGGTTGTCGTAGGGGAGTTGGAAGGTAAGCGGCACCACCCGGAACTGGGTTGGTTCGCCCGTGAAGCCCTTCGTCTCCTTGACGACCTCCGAATCCGCCATGGTCGGCTGGATCAACCGTTGCCGTTGGACGACGGTGGAACCTTGCGGGTTGAACTAAACCACAGCGACCCCTCGGTGCTCCCACCGGGGTTTCGGGTGGATGACAATGACTCGCGCATTCTGGCTGTCGCGCTCAACCTGGCTCGGGAGGGCAACGACGTTGTTCTCGTCACGAAAGATCTGCCGCTGCGCGTGAAGGCGTCCGCGGTGGGGCTTGCCGCCGAGGAGTACCGGGCGCAGAGTCCGGTGGATTCGGGCTGGAGCGGCATGGCCGAGCTCGCAGTCTCCCAGGAGGATCTTGATCGGCTCTACGCTCGGGAGACTGTTGAGATCACCGAGGCGACCGGGCTGCCCTGCCACACCGGTCTGGTCCTCACCGCTTCCGGCGGCAGTGCGTCGGCTCTTGGACGGGTCACCCCGGACAAGAAGGTGCGCCTCGTCCGGGGTGACCGGGAGGCCTTCGGCCTGCACGGACGCTCCGCGGAGCAACGCGTCGCGCTGGATCTGCTCCTCGATCCCGACATCGGGATCATCTCTCTCGGTGGGCGGGCCGGTACCGGAAAGTCCGCGCTGGCGCTGTGCGCAGGGCTCGAGGCGGTGATGGAACGGGGGCTGCATCGTCGGGTCGTGGTGTTCCGGCCGTTGTACGCCGTCGGCGGTCAGGACCTCGGCTATCTGCCGGGCAGCGAGAACGAGAAGATGGCGCCTTGGGCACAGGCCGTCTTCGACACCCTCGGCGCGCTGGTCTCCCAGGACGTCATCGAAGAGATCGCCGATCGCGGGATGCTGGAGGTGCTCCCGCTCACCCACATCCGTGGCCGGTCGCTGCACGACGCGTTCGTCATCGTGGACGAAGCGCAGTCGCTCGAGCGCGGGGTGCTGCTTACCGTGCTGTCGAGGTTGGGCCAGGGATCGCGGGTGGTCCTCACGCATGACGTCGCTCAGCGTGACAACTTGCGGGTTGGTCGGCATGACGGAGTTGCCTCCGTGATCGAGACCCTCAAGGGGCATCCGCTGTTCGCGCATGTCACCCTCACCCGTTCGGAGCGTTCGCCGATCGCCGCACTGGTCACGACGATGTTGGAGGACCTCGTCCTGTAGCCCGCCAGACGGCGGCGTGGACGCCGGACCCGGCAGTCAGGCTGCCCGGGTCCGGCGTGGACGGCGTCAGTCGTCAACCGCGTCAGTCGTCAACCGCGGTAGTGGTCAACTGCGGTAGTCGGGGAACGTACCGGGGATGGCCGTGGTTGACGACATGGACAGGCTTTCAGGGGTCCCGGAGGTGCTCGACATGCTCTTCGCTCGCCACAAGCCGACGCTGCCCACGGCCGCGCAGGCACTGCCCGGCCGTGCGGAAGCGTCTTTTGCGATACCGGATCGGCACGCGGTCCTCGGCACACCGTTGCGGGGTCCCGTCCCCACGGGTTTCGCGACCGTGGTGTTCGGGCTCGGCTGTTTCTGGGGTGCGGAGCGGACGTTCTGGCAGATCCCCGGGGTGTACTCGACCGCGGTCGGGTACGCGGGCGGAATCACCCCGAACCCGACGTACGAGGAGACGTGTTCAGGCCTGACCGGGCACACCGAGGCTGTTGCGGTCGTGTTCGACCCGGCGGTGGTGAGCTTCGAGGACCTGCTGAAGGTCTTCTGGGAGGCGCACGACCCGACCCAGGGGATGCGCCAGGGTAACGACGTCGGCACCCAGTACCGTTCGGCGATCTACACGTTCTCCGACGAGCAGGGTGCTGCGGCGCAGCGTAGCCGGGACGCCTTCCAGGCAGTCCTGGACAAGGCCGGTTTCGGCCCGATCACCACCGAGATCGCCCCGGCCGGTCCGTTCTACTTCGCTGAGGAGTACCACCAGCAGTACCTGCACAAGGTCCCCAACGGCTACTGCGGGTTGAGTGGCACCGGCCAGTCGTGCCCGGTCGGCGTGGCAGGGGCCGACGCCGGTTGATCGCAGTCCGCGACGCCTCTACCGTTCGAAGATGTCGTGGGTGCCGATCCGCAACCAGATGATGTGCGGGCCAGGCTTACCCGGGATCGGGTCGCCGTACCGCCACAGTGCCCGGCCGTCGGGCGCCCACGTCATCTCGAACATCCCGGACTCGGACTTTTGTAACCCTTCACCCGCAGCTTCGGATGGAACGAGCCCGACTCCAGTCCCTCACGGAACAGCCCGACAGCGCGCAGGAAGGCGGTCTGGTGCGCGGGGGAGAGCCGATGGAACTCCGCGAGGAAGCGGGCAACCGGCTCGTATGTGGGCACGGTCACAACAGTAGGACGAAGAGTGAGCGCTCCTGCGAGGGGTCAGCTTGCCTTCGACCGCGGGGATGTGGACAGCTCGTGCAGGAGTGCGTCGAACGCGGCATCACTGGTACAGATGACCGATCGTCCCGCGGCGAGGTCCTCGTACGCTTCGTCGATCGCCTGCTGCGTGGCGGGGTCTGGCGCATCGACCCATTCGTACGGCTCGGGGTACGGCCAAGCGCTGGGTTGCGTCACTTCCCGCTTCGCCTCTCCGGAGTCAGTCCAGGTCCTTCGATGACTGCTTCACAGTGCCCTTCAAAGCATGCCCGCACATGCCAGCACTTACAAGAACCGCGCGGGGTGAGCTACGGCTGCCCGTCTGTGTGTGGTCTACCACGGCCAACCACCGGGCGCGTTCGTGGCTGCAGACCAGCGCCCCCGGGGGGCACGCGGGACTCCACTGTCGTGGTGCAGGGGTCACATAGGCGGATGCTCGTGGGCACCGGCCAGTCGTGCCCGGTCGGCGTGGCAGGGGCCGACGCCGGCTGAGGCATCGGTTCTCCGCCAGCTGGCGTGCCGCCGATCCGGTGGCGAAGCGCGGCTGTAGGTGACCGTGGTCAGGCCCGTCCCGGGGACGTGACGACCAGACTATTCTCCGTGCAGGCAGCCGCGAGCTGGGCGTCATAGGTCACCATGTGATCCGCGTCGACCAACAGCGCGGACGCGAGGTGGATCGCGTCGAGCGACCTGAGAACCGGTGGCCGAATTCGACGCGCAAGGCTGACGACCTCCGGCGAGATGGGGTGTTCGGCAATGCCTGACATCGCGGCGGCCGCGTGAACGGTCGCGGTTGCGAAGGGCGACAGTGCCCGTGCATGAAGAGCCCGGGTGACCTCGATCCATGCCAGCGAAGATGAGATCAGTAAGTCTCGGTCCGCGTAATAACGGTCGAGTGTCGCCACCAGCGTGGTGGATTCCGCTTCGATCGCAACTCGCTTGATCAGAGCACTACTGTCGACGTATACGCGCATCAGATTCGGTCGCTGCGATCGAGTAGATCGAGAGTTGTCGTGCCGTCCGGAACGGTCAGGGTCGGCGTCGTTCGACGGTACGGCGTGCGAGGCGGGAGCAGCGTGCCGGAATCGATCCGCCGGTCACGTGGTAGGTGGCGCTCGACGTTCGCGGCGTTGAGGTATCGATCTACTGCATCCCGTACGATTTCCTGCTGGGATCGGCCGGTCTGTTCGGCGCATGCGCGTAGCGCGATCTCGGTGTCTGCGTTGAGCCGGAGATTCATGGCCATGCCCTTGACGGTACCAGTTCAGTACTGAAATGGTACCAAGTGCTGTCGATCGTCTCGTCTCGTCTGGGCCGTGGGCCGGTCGGTGTCACACGGGAGCGTCGACCGCCGACCACTGAGATGCACGGGTACCGACGCCTTGTCGATGGGTCATCCGTGCCAGACCCGCGTGGTTTCTTGCGCTGTGTGCGCAGTTGATGAAGAGTAAGAGTATGAGATCGATATTGGTGCCGCTGACCCCGGTGATCGAAATCGGCCGCGGAGTACCAGTGCGGCAACCAGCCGTGGACGGGTCATGAGCGGTCGGCGCCGTGTGTTCATGGTGACCCAGACGTCGGCGGCGTCGCCGTCGGCGGTGTTCGATCTGCTGGCGGACGGCGCGGGCTGGTCGCGGTGGGCGGGTCCGCTCGTGTCGCGGTCCTGGTGGGAGCGGGAGGGTACGCCCGCGCCGGGTGGCGTGGGCGCGGTGCGTCGGCTCGGTCGGCCGCCGCTGTACGCCCGGGAGGAGATCGTCGAGTACGTGCCGGGTCACCGGCACGCCTACCGGATTCATTGGGGGCTGCCGGCCCGGGACTACCTCGGGACGGTTGATCTGTCTCCGTTGGACAGCGGTGGTACCCAGATCATCTGGCAGGGTAGTTTTGTTCCGCTGGTGCCCGGCACGGGCGCCGTGGTGGCCCTCGGCGCGAGGTTGTTCATCACCGGGTTGGCCCGCCGCCTCGCCAGGGTTGCGGTTTCCGGCGCGGGCCCGCCGTCGCCTGCCGCCTGAACCGCCGGTCACGGTTCGCCGGCCGGGAGCAGCGCCGGCGCCGGCGTCGGACACTCGCCGGCGGGGTGAACCGGGGGATGGCTTCCCCGCCGTTGATCGTGTTGACCAGGGCGGTCGCCTCACCGGCGAGAAACCTCGGGGGGACGGGGAACAGCCCTACCGGGATCCGGTCGACGCCGGCGGTGGCGCGCTCGTCCAGGGCGGCATGCAGCTGCCTGTACGGCGTGTCGGTCCGGCCGGCCATGTGATCATGATGCGTGCACAGAAACGCCTGCGTCGCGTTGACGGCCTCGGCGGCCAGTTGGATGCCGTCGAGCACAAGATGTGGTGATGTGCGCAGGAGCAACGTGTCCTTACCGCTGGCTGCCGCGATAGGGCAACGGGCCGTGCACGGCGAGATGGGTGCGCAGGTCGCCGAGCACGGTGGGTGTCATCTGTGCGTTTCCTGTGTGCCCCAGCGTTCTACAGTGATCGGGGAAGCAGCGTGTCCGTGAGCGTCCGGCCCAGCCAGGTCTCGTACTGTTCCGCGGTCCACTGCCAGATCACGCGCAGCATGTGGTGAACCTCCGGCGCGGTGAGCGTCCAGATCACCGCGGCTGCCTGATCGACCGGCATCCCGTCACGCAGGGGTCCGTGTTCAGAGATCCAGAGTGCCACGGTCGTCATCGTCTGCCGCCGCTGACCGAGCTGCTGGTTCTCCCGGAAAGCCGCCATTTCACGGTCGGTGGCGGCCGCACCGCGCAGGATGTCATCGAGGGGCCGCAGACGTTCGAGCTGGTGGGAGGCGTCCGCGGCGAACATCGCGATCTGCCGTCGTTGATCGGTTTCCTGGCGGATCGCGGGCGGTTCCACCCGGCCCGGCATCGCGTGATCCCGGATGTCATCCGCATGTTGCGTGCCGCTGAGGCCCAGCAGTTCCTTGAGCAGCCCACGCTTGGACCGGAAGGCGTCATAAACGGTGTCGGGTGCGACACCGGCCGCCTTGCTGATTGTGCTGATCGTCGTTGGTGCGTAGCCCTGCGCACGGAAGAGCTCTCTGGCCGCTTCCAGGATGCGTAGCCGGGTCTGACGAGCCTGCTCGGTGCGAAGCGGGGAGCGGTACCTGCGGTGCCTGGCGGGGTCAGTCATCCGGCGTGCTCCGACGATGTCCAGTAACGCTGGAGTCAGCTGGAGGACCCACCGAGCGGAGCCGGCCGCGGGTCGTCGCGGCACGGCGTCAGCCGCTCGGTGGTCAACCAACATCGGCCACCATTTAGCAATTTATAGCCCAATTTCGACTATAACGTAATCTGCCCTGGTGTCGGCGCCAAGTCAAACAGTTGCGGGTGCAGGCCTCCTGGGTGCAGGCCTCCTGGGTGCAGGCCTGCCGGATGCGGCCAGGTGCCGTGAGCCGAGCAGTCTCGGCTCCGTCTCTCGTACCTCAGTCGTCACCTACTCCTTACGGAAGGTGATGATCGCGCCGTTGGCCGAGCCGACGCCGGCCGCGTCGATGGTGCCGGTCACGCCGTGACCGCTGAATCCCATGGCCGTGGCCAGGCCGGGAATCTGGTTGTCGCTGGTGATGGTGTAACCGGCCGCTGGCAGCGCCGTGCGGTAGAACTTCGCCACCGCCGTGTCGGACACACCGGTCAAGGCCACGGTGGACTGGCTGGTGCCGGCCGTGCCGCCATTGACCTTGGCGCCCGGCGGGATCGGGAAGCCGGCCGGTACGTTCGGCTCCTTGAGGGCATCGGCCCCGTCGGTCACATGCTGGCCACCGGGCAGCGATGTCGGAAAGGCCGTCGGCAAGCTTGTCGGCAAGCTTGTCGGCAACGAGTTCGCCCCGGTTGAGGAGCCTGCCGACGATGTTGTCCCGCCGACATTCGAGGATCCATCACATGCCCCGAGAAGCAGCAGGGCCAGGCCTGCGCCCGCGGCTGCCGCCGCCATCCGGTACCGGCCGGATCGGGCCGAACCTGCCAGACCCTCGCGAGCGCCCAACCTGATCTCCCCCTTCATGGACCCGGGGACGTAGACACGCGATGCGTGACCGCCCCCGGTCACCTGGATCCGCCGGCCGGACCAGTGTGGCTTGCACCACTGGTGCCGGTCACCACACCATAGGCGGCACATCCGACAGATCGCCCCGGTTGTCGTCGGGCTGTCAGCGCCGAAGGCCCCCCAGTCCCCAGTCCCCAGTCCCCAGTCCCCAGTCCCCAGGCCCGGAACACGGACGGGATCCTGTCGGTCTGGCGACACGGGAGCGCCGGGTGCGACTCCCGGAGTCGTTTCACACCGGGCAGCTTCATGGGTAAACGCGTGCGGTCGCTGGGATGTGCCAGCTCCATTCGGGCCCGGTAGCCGCGGTGGACCTCGTGAACATGATGGAAACGGCAGCGTCCGACACGCCCCCAGTCATCCCGGAGCGGCTTCTCGCCGGTACTGTGATGTGCCGTGGCAGTGAGCAACAATGCGGTCGCCGGGGTGGTTCTCAACTACCTTGAGGAAAACCCGGGCGAACTTGAGACGGTGGGCCCCTTGGTGCTGGCCGCGATGGCCGGGCCGAGTTCGGTGACCGATCGCGCTACGATGCCGGGGCATGTCACGTGCCGTGCGGTCGTGGTCACATCCGACTGGCGGGTGTTGCATATCCACCATCGGCGCCTGGCCCGCTGGCTGCTTCCCGGGGGGCATGTCGAGGCAGTCGATCGGTCCCTGTTCGGCACAGCACTGCGTCAGCTTGCCCGGGAGACCGGAATCGCCACGAACGTTGTGATTCCGGACACCGCCCGACCGGTGGATATTGAGGCGCACATCATCCCGGCGGACAGCGCCTGGGATGAACCTGCCCATATACACTATGATGTTCGTTTTGTCCTACATGTTCCAGATGTAACGGTGTGTCTACCTTCAGGGGAGATCTCCGATCACCGATGGATACTCCTCGAGGAACTCCCCGGCATCCTGGGGGACAAGCTGCGCGTCCACAGCGCCCGATCCGGGTGGGCGCGCGTCAGCCGCTGAAGCGGGCGATGGCGCGCATCTTGTTCATCGCGTCCAATGCGGCCACCTTGTAGGACTCGGCTAGTGTCGGATAGTTGAACACGGCGTCGACC
>NZ_CAUVXI010000009.1:49283-57512 GCF_963555845.1 Protofrankia sp. Cas8
CGATCGTGCCGTCACAGCCCATCACGGTCTGGCCGATGTGGACGAGCTCGGTGGCACCGGTGCCGAAGACGTGTACGCCGAGCAGTTTGCGGTCGATTGAGCTGACCAGGAGTTTCAGCATGCCGTAGGAATCTCCGACGATCTGGCCTCGGGCCAGCTCCCGGTAGCGGGCAATCCCCACCTCGAACGGCACGGCCCGTTCGGTGAGCTCGTCCTCGGTGCTGCCGACATAGGAGATCTCGGGGATGGTGTAGACACCGATGGGCATCAGGTCGTGCCGCATCACATGAACGTCCTCGCCGCAGGCCGAGTAGGCGGCGAGCCGGCCCTGCTCCATGGATGTCGCGGCCAGGGCGGGGAAGCCGATGACATCCCCGACTGCGTAGATGTGAGCCATCTCGGTCCGGAAATCCGAACCCACCTTGATCCGACCGCGGTTGTCGGCGCTCAGACCCGCGTTGGCGAGGTTCAGCGCCGTGGTGAGCCCCTGGCGACCGGCCGAGTACATGACGGTGTCCGCGGGCAGCCTCTTGCCGCTCTCCAGCAACGTCAACGTCCCGCCGTTGTGGCGTCCCACCGACACCACCGACTCGCGGAATCTGAATGTTACGGCAAGGTCTCGCAGATGATATTTAAGAGCTTCGACTACCTCGACGTCGCAGAAGTCGAGCATCCGGTCCCTGCGTTCGACCACCGTCACCTTCGTACCGAGCGCCGCGAACATGGATGCGTACTCGATACCGATCACACCGGCACCGACCACAACCATGGAGCCGGGAATCTTGTCGAGGGCCAGGATCTGGTCACTGTCGACCACGGTGCGGCCGTCGAAGTCGACCGTGTCCGGCCGGGCCGGCCGCGTTCCGGTCGCAATGATGATCTTTTCCGCGTGGACCCGCCGCTCGTCGACCTCGTCGGTACCCTTGATGCTGATTGTGTGCGCGTCGATGAAGCTCGCCGTACCGATGAGCAGGGTGACCCGGTTGCGGCTGAGCTGGCTGCGAATGACGTCGATCTCACGTCCGATGACATGCTGCGTGCGTGAGGACAGGTCGCCGACCGTAATGTCGTCCTTGAGTCGGTAACTCTGCCCGTACATCTCCCGCTGAGTCATGCCGGTGAGGTAGAGCACAGCCTCGCGCAGCGTTTTCGACGGGATTGTGCCGGTATTGATACAGACTCCGCCGACCATGTCACGACGATCGACGATCGCCACCCGACGGCCCAGCTTAGCGGCGGCGATAGCCGCTTTCTGCCCACCCGGACCCGACCCGATGACGAGGAGGTCGTAATCGTACATCGTCACCTCCTCACGTAAAAGCCCCACGATCGATTACTGTGAGGCTATCCGGCCGGGAGGCCCGCGACACCTCAATCGCCAGGTTGTTACTTCTTCTTCGCGAGGGTCCTTCGCACCGGCGGGCAGCACAGCCCGTTTCGGGTGATGACATGGACGCGCTCGGTGTTCACGGGTCGGGGCGGGGGGATCCGTCCGGCGCAGCCGAAAAAATCTTCCGACTGCCCGTAACCTCCGCCGGATCGTGTCGTTGAACCGGGTGCGGGGGTCGTGGGGGCTTGCTGGGGGGTCTTCCACGGCCCCCGCCGTTCGCCGGCCACGAACGGTCCGGCGCCTTCCCAGCCGCTGTGATCGCACCGGTGCGGGGTCCGAGCGGGCGCTGACCCGGAGGAAATGTTTCGGACCGGAAATCGGCGAGGGTATATCTGCCTTGGGGTTTCTACGGGTGAGTCATTGACAGGACGTCCAGCGCGGCGTCCAACTGCTCTTCGGTGAGTGTGCCGGCGGCCACATAGCCGCGTTCGAGGACAACCTCCCGGATCGTCTTCTCCTCAGCCAGGGACTGCTTGGCCACCTTGGCGGCCTCTTCGTATCCGATATAGCGGTTGAGCGGCGTCACGATGGCCGGAGAGGACTCGGCAAACCGCCGGCAGCGCTCGACGTCCGCCACGATGCCGTCCACGCAACGGTCCGCAAACAGTCGACTGATGGTGGACAGGATATGGATCGACTCAAGCAGGTTCCGCGCGATTACAGGCAACATCACGTTCAGTTCGAAGTTGCCCGCGGAGCCACCGAACGCAACGGCCGCGTCGTTACCGACGACCTGCGCGACAACCTGGCACACGGCCTCGGGGATGACCGGGTTCACCTTTCCGGGCATGATCGAGGATCCTGGCTGGAGGTCGGGCAGGCGGATCTCCCCGAGTCCCGCGCGCGGACCCGACGACGCCCACCGCAGGTCGTTGGCAACTTTGTAGAGGGACAGTGCGATCACCCGCAGCACACCGGACGCCTCGACCAGAGCGTCCCGGGACGCCTGGGCCTCGAAGTGGTTGCGTGCCTCCGACAGTGGCAGGCCGGTGGACGCGACCAGCTGCTCGATGACCGCCGCGGCAAAGCCCGGCGGGGTGTTGATGCCGGTGCCCACAGCGGTGCCACCCAGCGGCAGCTCACCGATCCGCGGCAGTGCGCCGTGCAGGCGCTCCACGCCGTAGCGGACCGCGGCCGCGTATCCGCCGAACTCCTGCCCGAGGGTCACCGGCGTTGCATCCATCAGGTGCGTGCGCCCGGACTTCACGACCTCGGCGAACTCGACGCTCTTGCGCTCCAACGACGTGGCCAGATGGGCAAGCGCGGGGATGAGGTCGTGGACGATCGCCTGCGTCGCGGCGACATGGATCGAGGAGGGGAACACGTCATTGGACGACTGCGAGGCGTTGACGTGGTCGTTGGGGTGCACCGGCCGGCCGAGCCGCTCGGTGGCGAGCGTCGCCAGCACCTCGTTGGTGTTCATGTTGGA
The DNA here is from genome assembly GCF_963555845.1 of Protofrankia sp. Cas8. Lineage (NCBI taxonomy): Bacteria > Bacillati > Actinomycetota > Actinomycetes > Frankiales > Frankiaceae > Protofrankia > Protofrankia sp. Cas8. Next base: position 52,103 of record NZ_CAUVXI010000009.1, read on the forward strand.
CGACGTCCCACTGCCGGTCTGGAATACGTCGATCGGGAAGTGCTCGTCGCAGCGCCCGTCGATGACCTCCACGGCGGCCGCGCAGATCGCAGCGGCGATCTCCGGGTCCAGGACTGCGAGCGTGGCGTTGACGGTCGCCGCGGCTGCCTTGATCTGGGCGAGCGCGGCGATGTGGGCCCGGGAGATCCGCTGGCCCGACACGGGGAAGTTCTCGACCGCACGCTGCGTCTGCGCCCGCCACCTGGCTGTGGCCGGCACCCGCACCTCGCCCATTGAGTCGTGCTCGATGCGGTAGTCCTGCTCGCTCATGTGCTCCCGCTCCCACCGGTCGTTACCCGTTCGACGGCTACCTTCCGTCCTGGAGGTTAGGGCCTGGCCGAGCCACGTGATCGAAGATCCGCCGGACAGATCGGAGCCGCCATCCGCCGCGTGGGCACGGAGTGGGCCGGGAGTGTGCCGGGCGCGCCGGTCGGGCCACTGACGGAGGCGTCGGCGGGTAGATGGTATTGATCATGATGAGATCGATCACAATTGCTCAGGCCGACCGGGCTGGTGACCCGATGTGTCGTTCATGAATCATCGACCGGACACATGTAGGCCAAATTATTTATCCGTTCGCACTGTTCGGCTGGCTGGTCAAAACGGCGCGATCACGCCTTTTCGGGTGGGGTGGACACTGGAACAACTGTCCGGCAGTTGTCGTTCCCGGCGTCGCACAGATCTCCCCGGGTTCGGCATCGTCTGGTGCTATCGTTGGCATCGATGCGGTGAATGGTAACGCGGTAAATGATAACGCGGAGAATGGTAACGCGGGGAACAGCTTCGCGGTAACGACTGGGTCGGCCGCCTGGACAGGTGAGATGGCGGCGGTCATGCGTTCCAGTCTCCGTTGTTTGCTGGCGTGCCTCGCGGCTCTGGCCGTAGTGTCGGCCACCAGTGCGTGTGGGCATGGGGATTCGGCTGTACCGGGCGGTAGTTCGGTCACCGTCCCGGGCACGTTGGATGCTTCGGTCGCGATGGTGTCGGCTGCCGCCGGGCCGCCCCTCGCCAGAGCGCTGGGTCTTGCCGGGCGCAGGGCGATCGCGTCCGTGTCCCCGACCAGCGGCTCCTCGACCGGCGACCCCGCGACCGGCGACCCCGCGACCAGCGGTTCCCCGACTGGCGGTCCTGCGACCAGCGATCCCGGCGCCGACGCAACCACCATTCCCACCCGGAACCCGGACCAGTCGCTGAAAGGTCAGCAGCGCGACGCACCCGTCCGTACCACCGGCCCCGGTAGGTAGTCCGGACAAAGCACGACGGGAAACCCCGGAGACGATTACAAGAACCGGTTCTGTGCATCCATGTGCACCCATGTGCATCCATGTGCATCGAGGTGCTATCGAGGTGCATCGAGGTGCATCGAGGAAATAGCCTGACTGACGAGGTCGGTGTGCACAATGGCCCGCGGAATGCTGCGACCGGCCAGCCGGTCAGAGCTCGTTTCACCCGGCGGCATACGGTCGGGGCGCAGGAATACGGTCACGGCTGAATGGTGTCCATCCTCAGCGGGGTTCGTCCGCAGAACGGGTGTCTTCGGTGCTATGTGGGTGCTCTCCGGTGACCGGCAATTCGCGTCACGCAACGTAAGCGTTTCGCGTCCGACTGATTACTTTCCGTGTTAGGTTCGCTGGCAACAGGAAAGCCGGCTGCGCGGGTCAGTGGGGGCCTGACCCGCCCGGATGTTGGGTTGCCCTCAGATGCGTACCAGGCCCCGCGTTGTCCTGCCGCTGCTCGCGGCTTGTGTTGTGGCGTTCAGTGCTGCCACGGCGTGCACGGACCCCGCCGTGCTCGGCGGCGGGCCGGCGCGTATCGCCGACCCGCGATCGGCCTCGGCGGTCGCGGCCTGGGGCGCCCCGCTGTTCGTCGAACAGTTCGACGGCAAGGGTGTCGACCTTCGAAACTGGTGGGTCTATGACAGCCCGAACGCGGCTGCCTTCCCGCGGTCGGCGGCCCGGGCCACGGTCGCGGCTGGCACGCTGCGTCTTACCGGCGGCTTCGACGCCGCCGGGCGGGATCTGTCCGGTGGGATCGCCAGCAAGACCGACCTGCGGTATGGGCGCTGGGAGGTCCGCGTCCGGGTTGAGCGTGGGGATGGCTACTCGGGGGTGGTGCTGCTGTGGCCGGCGTCCGGCCACTGGCCCACCGACGGTGAGATCGACCTGCTAGAAGCGATCAACGGAAACCGCCAGGGTGCGTCGAGCTTCGTCCACAACGGATCGAACAATCATGTGGAGTGGCACTACCTGCCCGGCGACTACTCCCAGTGGCACACGATCGCGGTCGAGTGGCTGCCCCGATCGATCACGTTCTATCTCAACGGTGTGCCGGAATGGACGGTGAGCGCGCCGAGCACCGCGGGTGCGTTCAACCCGATCCCGTCGACGTCTGCGATGCATCTGGCCCTGCAGCTGGACAAGGGCTGTACCTCCGCGATCCCGTGCCGGACCAGCCAGACACCCGCGACAGTCACCATGTACGTCGACCAGGTGCGGATATGGGCGGCTCCGCGACAACTCACCGGGTAGGTGCGCGCGTTGCCGTCGGTGAGATCGCAACCGCGTCACGTGGCGGGTTGGTTCCCAGAACGATGTCGCCGATATTCGATGTGACTCCGAGCCAGTAGCGCTCGTTACGGAAGTGGTGCAGACGGTGGTTGCGCCAGTGCCGTCGGTACATTTTGCTTCGAGGCTGGTAGCTGCTGTGGATGAGGAAGTGGGTCCAGTCGTAGGCGAGTAGGCCCGCCGCCGTGCACAGCGCCGCGGTCGCCGCCCCAGGTGATCCGAAAACGGCTGTGGCAAGGGCGATCGTGCCGCCGCCAAGCACCTCCTGCGGACGTACGAACATCGTGTCCAGGCTCGTCGGGTCACGGTGGTGCTGCTCGTGCCCCCGGCCGGCGGTCCGGTAGAAGGCACGGCCGATCGGGCTGGTCGGCTGGGCATGCAGGATCTCCCGGTGGACCGCCCATTCGACGAACGGCTGCATGGCCACCATCGACGCGGCGACCAGGACATCGGCCCGCCCGAAGCGTCCACGGGCGAGCCGCACGGTCGCCAGGCTCCCGACGGTGCCCAGCAGCACCGGTGGCCGGGGATGACGCAGAAAGCACCGGGCGGCGTCGGGCAGTGTGGTGACCTGGGTGGCGCGTCCGTGCGGACCGGGTCTGTCCAGCCGAGCGGCGGTCGCGACGACGACGCGCGTCACCCAGGCGCCCGCCCGGAGCGGCAACACCGCCGTCGGCCAGCTCGCCGTCGGCTCACCTGGTGCCGGCGGTTTGCCCGGAGCCGTTGGGCTGCTCAGGGTCCTTGCCCTGATCAGAACGGCACCGTTGAGTAGGCCTGGAGCTTGGTCAACTGGTGCTGGCTGTCCACCCGGCGGACCGTCCCACTGCGCGATCGCATGACCAGGGATGACGTGTTCGCCCCACCGGGCCGGTAGCGGACCCCGGCCAGCAACTCGCCGTCGGTAATGCCGGTGGCGACGAAGAAGACGTTGTCGCTGTTCACGAGCTCGCGCGTGGTCAGAACGCGCGTGGGGTCGTGGCCGGCGTCGAAGACCCTTTTCTGCTCGTCGGGATCCCGCGGCCAGAGCCGTCCCTGGATGACACCGCCGATACAGGCCACCGCGCACGCGGCGATGATTCCTTCAGGGGTGCCGCCGATGCCCAGCAGCAGGTCGGCGCCGGTGTCGGCGGACGCGGCCATGACCGCGCCGGCCACATCCCCGTCGGAGATGAGCTTCACCCGGGCACCGGCCGCACGGATCTGTTCGACCAGGTTGACGTGGCGCGGACGCTCCAGGACGACGACGGTCACATCCCGTGGATGCACGCCCTTGGCCTTGGCGACGGCGCGGATGTTGTCCTCGACGGGCGCTGTGATGTCCACCACGGCGGCGGCCTCAGGTCCGGTGACCAGCTTCTCCATGTAGAAGCAGGCGCTCGCGTCGTACATGGACCCGCGTTCGGACACGGCCATCACCGCGATCGCGTTGTTCATGCCCTTGGCGGTGAGCGTGGTGCCGTCCACCGGGTCGACCGCGACGTCGCATTCGGGACCCTCGCCCGACCCGACCTCCTCACCGTTGAAGAGCATCGGGGCTTCGTCCTTCTCGCCCTCACCGATGACGACGATCCCGCGCATCGACACCGTGCCGACGAGCCGCCGCATGGCGTCGACGGCGGCCTGGTCCGCGCCGTTCTTGTCGCCGCGCCCGACCCATCGGGCGGCGGCGAGCGCAGCCGCCTCGGTCACCCGGACGAGCTCGAGAGCGAGGTTGCGATCGGGCGCTTGCCCCTGGACCGCGAGAGGATCAGGAAGGTTGCTGTCTGCTGCCACGCATCCGAGCGTAATTGCACCCGCGTCCGTGCGCCCACCGGCGGTGTGACGGCCGATCTCAGCGCCCGGCCGGTCGGGGGCGTACCACTGCGAGGCCGCCTGGCCTGTGGTTGATCCATCGGGTGTCGGATGTCTGACACCACGGTTGCCGGTGCCGACGCAACGCCAGCCGTCGGTTGTGCGTCGAACTGCACAGAGAACGAAGGTGGCACCAGAGAACGAAGGTGCCACGCAGGAGGAGGGCGTCCGGCACGCGGAGGGGGCGTGCCGGACGCTCGTCCATTGTTTATCGCCAGTCGGCCTTTGCGCGTGTGGCTGGGCCGCACGGCGTCCTGTTAATTGGCCCACTCCACTCCACTCCACTCCACCCCAGCCCCGCCCCTGGCCCTTGGGTCGGCTGCCCCGTCGGGTCCGGCTCGGGACGGGACGTCAGGATGGACGGGTGGCACGACGACGCGGTCAGGAAACGATCCGGGACATGGTGCTGTCCCTCGGTGTTGTGATGCTTGGGGTGGCGCTGTTCACCCTGTTCATGCCAAGGGGTGGCTCGGACCCGGTGAGCGCGGTGGACACGGCCGCCCCGCTGGCCGCGTTCGCGCGTTCGGCACCGTTTGACGTCGCCGAACCGGCGGGTCTGCCCAGCTACTGGAAGGCCACGTCGATCCGGACGCAGCCGCCACCCGGTGCGTCCCGCGCGAACGTGGTCGAGCTGCGCATCGGCTACGTGGTCGACCGTCCGGGCAACCGTACGTACGCCCAGCTCAACCAGGGCAATGCGGCCGACGCGGTAGTGCGGGTCCTGGGCGACCGGCCGGTGACGGGGACCGCACGGTTGGCGGGGGAGTCCTGGCAGGAAAGGCGGGACGATGCCGGCCACCTCGCGTTCACCCGCCAGGTCGGCGATGTCGTACTGATCGTCTCTGACGGCGGCGGCGAGGGCGGTGCGTCCGCCGCCGACCTGGGGACCCTGGCCGCCTCCCTGCGTCCGCACACCGCCTGACAAAGGCGCGTGACAGGGCGCGTGACACGGCGCG
>NZ_CAUVXI010000009.1:57820-59923 GCF_963555845.1 Protofrankia sp. Cas8
CCAGGGCGTGCACGATGAGAAGGCCACGCGCGAAACAACGACGCACGAGACCATCGCGCTCACAGACGATGGCGCGCCTGTCATGTCTGTGCAGCGGCTGATCGGGGAGGCTGCCACGAACCGCCGGGATCTCCTCGAAGCACTTGCCGCAACGGCCGGCCTGACGGTCGCCGGGGTGGCGGTCGCATCCGCGCTCACCCCGCTGGACAGGCTGCTCGCCCTGGACAGGACCGCCTCCGGCTCGGGTGGGCTGGCCCTCGTCGACGCCCAACTGGAAAGCATCGTCGCGGACTACCCGACAACCCCGCCGACCGTGCTGCTTGGGCGGATCGCCGAGATGCAGCAGGTCACCGACGCCCTCGGGCAGCTCAGCCTGCGCCCCGCCGACCAGGCCCGGCTGTGGCGCCAGGCCGGGATCGGCGCCGGCCTGCGCGGCTGGGTGCACAACAACGCCGGCCAGACGGATGCCGCGCGGCTCTCCCTCGCCGAAGCCTTCCGCCGCGGTGAGCTGCTGGAGGACCCGCAGCTCATGGCGTGGACGCGGTACATGCAGGGGATCGTCGAGGACTATGCGGGCAACCCCCGTGGCGCCGAGGAGTACGCGCTCGACGGATTGCGCTATGCCCCGTCCGGGCCGCAGCGGGCGATCCTCCTCACGGACGGTGTGGCCTGGGCGAGAGCTGAGGTCGGCGATGCGGACGGTGCCGTGGCCGCGATTGACGAAGCCGGGGCGATCGTCGCATCCCTGACCCCGCAACAGCGCGGCCCGCTGCACGCCACCATCGTCCATGACCTGGACTCCTACCACCCGGTCAGTTTCGGGTCGGCCGCCGCGACAGCCTTCGCCTACCTGGGACGGCCCGACGACGTCCGGGAGTTCAACGCCCTGGTCACACCGCTCGCCGACGCGGAAGGCTCACACCAGCGCTCCTACGTCCGCCTCGACGAGGCCATGGCCGTGATCCGCAGCAAGGATCCGGACCCGGCACGTGTCTCGGCGCTCGCCCTCGAAGGGCTGGGCCTCGCCACCCCGTTCCAGACCGCGCACGTCGGCAGACGACTCGACCTCATCCTCACCGACGCCCGCCCGTTCGCCTCCGACCCGGCCATCCGCGACCTCACCGATGCGGTCACCACCTGGCGCAACACCCCGGCCCTCGCCTCCTGAACGCGTTTCGTAGGCTGGTGCTCACCAGACACGCCAGCCGTACGGGGGCTTGATGGAACACAACCTGGTGACCTCGGCGGACCGCGCCGACTACCTGGTCGATCTTTCCAACATCGTGCGGGAGCGGTCGATCGGAGGGCCGGGCCTGCGGTCCCTGCCTCGGCTCGACCTCGTGGTGGCGGCACTGGTGAGGCTCACCGGGGACCCGGACGTCCGCGTTTATCTGATCGCCGATGCCAGCCTGCTGGGCGGCAGCAGGGAGTTCACCGATCAGACGGATGTCGGCCGGCTCCGTCGCTGGGTTGCCGATGGCCTGGTCGAGGAGGTCCCCGACGCGGACGACCGGGTTCTTGAGATCGCCGGCATGACCCGCGTCCCGGTCATCACCGGTGACCGTTACGACGCCTACCGCACCGAGCACGCCTGGATCCAGGGGAACACCTCGCAGTTCCTCAAACCCGCACCCGGGCCTGGCGGCACCGTCACACTCGTCCCGCTGGATATGGGCGTCCGAACACCGGCCCAGATCTCCCGCCGGGAGGAGCTCGCCGCACTCAAGAAGCAGGGTCTGCTCGGCCCCGACCGGACCCCGCTGATCGAGGTGCTCACCCGGGCCTGGCGCTGCCCGGAACGGCGCTGTTCGCTCTATGACATTCACAGCGGTGACCGGGTGCTCCTACCCCGCATGCACCGCGGCGTACCCACCTGCCAGCAGCACCGGGTACCCCTGCGCGACGATGGCCCGCGGCCCGCCACCGCCCAACTCAAGGTCGTCATCAACGGCACCTGCGTGGCCCGTTACACCCTGGACGAGGACTCCGTGACGCCGGTGGGACGCTACCCCGACCCCGGAATCGCGCTGATCAGTCTGCTGGACCCGGAGGCCGCGGCCACGGTCAGCCGCGAGCACGTGGTCGTCTCGCTCCAGCAGGGAC
>NZ_CAUVXI010000010.1:0-6003 GCF_963555845.1 Protofrankia sp. Cas8
TACATCCTGGCGATCCTGCCGGCGTTCAGCTACCTGCACCGCCAGGGCCTGGTCTACTGCGACTTCAAACCCGACAATGTGATGCTGTCCGGCGACTCGCTCAAGCTCATCGACCTCGGCGCGGTGCAGCGCATCGACGACCTCGGCCCGTCGTACGCGACCCCTGGTTACCAGGCGCCCGAAGTCGCCGAACTGGGGCCGTCGATCGCCTCGGATCTGTTCACGATCGGCCGGTCGCTGGCGGCCCTGATCCTGAACTTCCGGGGCAACACCACCACCTATGCCGTCACGATGCCCCCGCAGCACGAGCACGAGGTACTCGTCCAGCACGACTCGCTGTACCGGTTCCTCCTGCGGGCGACCGAGATCGATCCCGATGCCCGGTTCGCCGGGGCGGACGAGATGTTCGACGAGCTACTCAAGATCCTCCGAGAGATCGTCGCGATCGACGACGGACGGGCGAATCCCGCTCCGAGCCGGCTGTTCTCCTCGGATGCACACCTGACCGGGCAGGACCCGGACGGCAGCGTCGCCGGACCGCCGTGGCTGGTCCTGCCCGCCTGCGGCCCCGACCCGGATGATCCGGCCGGCGCCACCCTGGCCGCGCTCCCCGACGTGGCGCCCGACGCACTGACCGAGCTGCTGTCGGCGATCGGCTCGCCGACGCCGCAGACCCGGCTGCGACTGGCCCGCGCCTGGCTGGAGGCCGGCCGGGATGATCGCGCGGAGGCACTGCTCGCGGCCGTCGCGCAGGAGGACCCCTACCAGTGGCGCACCGACTGGTACCGAGGGCTGCTCGCTCTCGCCGCCGGCCGGAGCGACGCGGCCCGCGCCTGCTTCGACCGGGTCTATGGAGCCGTACCCGGCGAGCTGGCCCCCAAGCTCGCGCTCGCCCTCGCGACCGAGACGATCGACCCGACGACGTCCGCGCGCATGTTCGATGTCGTCTCCCGGACCGACCCGTCGTTCACCTCCGCCGCGTTCGGTCTCGCCCGGGTCCGGGCTCGTGCTGGGGACCTGCCCGGTGCGATCGAGGCCTGGTCGCGGGTGCCACGGACGTCCGCGGCATACCTGCCCGCCCAGATCCGCGTCATCCAGACGATGGTGGACCCCGGTGCCCAGCCCGGACGGGCTGACCTCGCGCGGGCGTCCCTGCTCCTCAATGCCCTGCCCGCCGATCCGCCGGCGCGGGCGGAGCTCGCGCTGGCGATCCTGGAAACGGCGCTCGCGGGGCTGGCGGCAGGCACACTGCAGCCTGGCGACGACGTCGTCGTCGTGGGAAGGTCACTGCACGTCCGAGACGTGCGGTTCGGTCTGGAACAGGTGCATCGCGACCTGGCCCGGCTCGCCGCGACCCGACCACGGCGCATCGCCATGATCGACGCGGCGAACCGCGTCCGGCCACGGACGTTGGTGTGATCATGTTATGTGCGTGACCGGACGCGGCGCTACCCACCGCAACGGCCATGGAGACCGGGCGGGTCATGCGGGCCGCGCTCCGGAGAAGGGATGGGACGGGATCGACCAGAACGGGGGGCATTGCCCGGTGTGCACGAGTCCGGCATACTCGGATGATCGCTTCTGCGAAGCCTGTGGAACTCCGCTGCGAGGCGAGACACCACTGACGACTGGCGACGCAGACCACCGCGAGATCGACCTCGGCCCGGTTGCCGGTGTCTGTGACCGGGGTGTCCGGCACACCACCAACGAGGACGCCATGGGTGTCGCCATGGTCGGCTCCACTCTGATCGGGGTGGTCTGCGACGGTGTGTCGAGCACGCCCGGGTCCGGCCCAGCGGCGCAGGCGGCGGCTGCCGCCGCAGCCATGGTCCTTGCCGAGGCCGTCCGCAGCTCGTACGCCGCGCGCGGCCAGCCGCACCAGGCCAGTCAGCCGCACCAGGCCGACCTGCCACCCCGGGCTGACCTGCCGCCCCGGGCTGACCGACCGACCGCGACGGAGCCCCAGCGATCGGACGGGTTCCCGGGCCCCTTCGGCTACGGCGACATCGGCGAGGACGAGGACCGGCCCGGCTACCGTGACCCCTACGGCGGTTACGGCTCCGACGACCTCCAGTGGCCGGCGTCCGACATTCCCCCGACGCCGCCCAGGGTCGTAGCGGACGACTTCTCCGAGGCCGACTTCACAAAGGATGATTTTTCTCACCACGACGTCCCTCAGGATGACTTCTCCCAGCGCGATGCCGAAAACGCGATCCACGCCGCGGCCGCGGCCGCGCAGGCTGCGGTGGTCCGGGCGCCGATCGTCGATGGATGCATCTCACCGTCGTGCACGTTTGCCGCCGCCGTGATCACCCGTACCCGCGACGGAGGCGGCAGCGTCACCGTGGGCTGGATCGGGGACAGTCGGGTGTACCTGCTCGGTCCAGGCCGCGTCGAACGGCTGAGTGAGGACGACACATGGGCGGCCGAGGCTGCGCGCGCGGGCCTGATTCCCGCCGCCGCGGTCGAGACCGACCCCCGGGCACATACGCTCACCCGCTGGCTCGGCGCCGACGCCGGGGACGTAACCGCGCACATCCGGGTGTTTCCGCTGGCGTTGCCCGCCACCGTGCTCGTTTGTACCGACGGGCTGTGGAACTACCTGTCCCGGGCCGAGGACCTGGCCGCGGTGGTCGGCGAGCTCCCGCCGGACGCTCCGGCAATCATGATTGGCCGCCACCTCACCAGGCATGCGATCGACCACGGCGGCCACGACAACATCACGGTAGTGGCCGCACGCATCGACACGGCACGCATCGACACGGCACGTTCGGATGGGCACTCCCGTGAAAGGGAGCTGCGATGACGGTGCCGTTCGCGCTGGAGGTCTTCCAGAACGCCTACCTCGGCCGTGGCGGCACCGACGTACACGCGGTGATCACAGTCAAGGCCTCGGGCAGCTCGATTGATCCGCCAGGCCCGGGCGGGTCCACGGAACTGGCCGAGGTCATCATGCTGGACTGTTCGGGATCGATGGCCGCACCCCCGATGAAGCTTGTCGAAGCACGCCGGGCCGCGAAGGCGGCGATTGACGGCCTGCGTGACGGCGTATGGTTTGCGATCGTGCGGGGGTCGGGTATCGCCGAGGCCGTCTATCCTGCGCGACCCGAGCTTGCGCAGGCCAATGCCAGGACCCGGGAAGCCGCGAAGACCGCGGTCGGCCGCCTTGATGCCGACGGGGGCACGGCAATCGGGCGTTGGCTCGCACGCACCCGGGAACTGATGGCCACCCGCCCGAACGCCATCCACCACGCGATCCTGTTGACCGACGGACGCAACGGCGAGCGCTCGACCGAGTTCGACGCCGCGCTGGCCGCCTGTGTCGGACACTTCCAGTGCGACTGCCGCGGCATTGGAGCCGACTGGCGGGTCGACGAACTGCGCCGGATCGCCACGACGCTGCTGGGCACTGTCGACGCCATCCGCCATCCTCGGGATCTCGCCGCCGACTTCCAAGCCATGATCGATACAGCGACGGACCGCGCCGTCGACCGGGTCTCACTGCGGGTGTGGACTCCGCGGGACGCATCGGTCCGTTTCCTGCGGCAGGTCGCGCCCCAGATCGAGGAGCTCACCGCCACCGCGGTGCAGGTGAACGCACGGACCACGGACTACCCGACCGGCGCCTGGGGCAGCGAGTCCCGCGACTACCACCTGTGCGTAACCGTCCCGGCGCAGGACGACGACGTGGAGATGCTCGCGGCCCGGGTCAACGTGGTCGTCTCCGATCAGGTGCTCTCCCGGGCGTTCGTACGCGCGATCTGGACGAACGATATCGATCTTTCTACCCGGATCGCCCCGGCGGTCGCCCACTACACCGGCCAGGCCGAGCTTGCCCGCCTCCTCCAAGAAGGACTCGAGGCCCGGCGCGAGGGCGACGATGCAACCGCTACCATCAAACTTGGCCGAAGCGCACAGCTTGCCCATCAGTCCGGCAACGAAGCCACATACCACCTACTTCAGAACGTGGTCGACATCGAGGACCCAAGCACAGGTACGGTTCGACTGAAACGGAACGTCGACGCCATTGACGAAATGGTCCTTGACACCCAGTCGACCAAGACCGTCAGGGTAAACAGGTGATCAGGTGAGTGCACGCTGCCCAGATGGGCACCTGTCTCTGGCCCCCGACTACTGCGATCAGTGCGGTATGCGGATTGTAGCCAGCCAGGAGCCCTACGTTCTCCCCCCGGAGGACGGAGCCGGGTCGGGTCGCCAGCGACCCCGGCAACCGGCACAGTCCGCCGCGGACTCGTACGGTCGGCGGCCGGCGGAACCGTCCGGGACAGGACCGTCCGGGACAGGACCGTCCGGGACAGGACCGTCCGGGACAGGACCGTCCGGGACAGGACCGTCCGGGACGGGGCGATCCGGCGTCGACCCCGTCGACCCGCTGGGAATCCGGCGTGCGCCGGACGCCAAGCGGGGCGGTGCGCCCCGACCGCTGCCAGGCCATGGTGGGCCGCCGGGGGCCGAGCCATACCCCCGGGACGGGTACCCACCGGAGGGCTACGCACCGGACGGGTACCCACCGGACGGCTACGCACCGGAGCGGTACGACGCCAACGGCTATCCCCCCGACGGGTACGCCCCGGAGAACCGCCATCGGGACGGCTACGCCCAGGAGGGACACCGCCCGAACGGCTACGCGGCGGATGGCTACCCTCAGGACGGCTACGCACCGGACGGGTACCCACCGGACGGCTATGCACCGGACGGCTACGCACCGAACGGGTACAGCCGGGATGCCTACCCGCCAGCCGGTTACCCCCCCGGCGGCTACGACGCGAACGGCTACCCGGCGGCCCCCTATCGCGACCCACGTGACGAACCACCTCGTGACCCACCTCGCGACCCACGTGACGAACCACGTAGAGGCGAGCCGTGGGGCTACGACAGGGACCGCGCAGACCCGTACGCACCCGGTCACACCGGCCCGGGTGGTGGTGGGGATGATCCATTCGGCCTGGACCGTGCGACCGGTGCTCCACGGGGCCCGATGCCAGCACCGCCGGACTACCACCGGGCCCGTCCCAACCAGCCCGGACGGGTGCCCCTGGACTCCGGCGACGGTTATGGCGCCGCCTGCCCGAACTGCCAGCGTCCAAACGAGCCGGGCGCGCGATTCTGCGAGGTGTGCGGCTTCGACCTCATCCTGCGGGAACGCCCTGCCGCACCGGTCCGGGGCGCGGTGCAGACCGGCTGGGACGTGGTCGTCGAGGCCGAACGCGAATACTACGACAGCGGCGACGACCATCGCGTTCCGTTCCCGACGGTCTACCCGCGGCGGGTCTTCGCCCTCAGCGGCCCCCGACTGCTGATCGGGCGACGCAGTGAGTCCCGCGGCATCCATCCGGAGATCGACCTGTCCGGCACGCCGGAGGACCCGGGTATCTCCCGCGCACACGCCATGCTGGAGCTGATGGCGGACGGCGGCTACGCCGTGCACGATCCGGGATCGACGAACGGTACCCGGCTCAACGACGAACCGAATCCGATCCCGCCGGGCCAGCCGGTACCACTGCACAACGGCGACCGGGTGTACCTCGGTGCCTGGACCCGGATCACGATCCGCATGATCTCCAGGTAGCGACTTTCCGACGCCAGGCCGCAGAGCCGCCGGCGGCGCGATCGTGGTTCCTACGCACCGCCAGCCGGCAGGTCACCGAGCCAGTGGCTCAGGCAGGATGCCGACCGCTGGCTCACGCCAGATGCCAGCGTTGTCCCTCCGGGGTGTCCTCAACCAGGATGCCGCCGGCGGCGAGCCGGGTGCGGATCCCATCCGCCTCGGCGTAGTCTCGCCGGGCACGCGCGGCCGACCGCAGATCGAGGACGATCTCCATCACCCCGCTCAGCGCTGGTCGCAGCTCGGAACCGGCCGCGGGCCACTGCCCGACCGGATCAAGCCCGAGGACCGCGAGCATCCTGCGGACGACATCCACCCAGCCGGCGAGCTCCCGGCTGCGCGTCTTGGAAAGCACCTGGTTCCCGCACCCGACAGCA
>NZ_CAUVXI010000010.1:6403-22058 GCF_963555845.1 Protofrankia sp. Cas8
CCGAACAGGGCCGCCAGCGCCCGGGAGACCGCGAGGTCGTCGTCAAGAGCGGCTGCGAAGGCACACCAGGCCTGGGCGGGGCTTGCGATCGTGAGCACGTCCACCGGGCCGGCCCCGGTGACCGCGTCAGTGCCCGACACATCCCGAAGATCGAGTGCTTTAAGTGTTTCGAGTGTTTCGAGTGTTCCGGCCGTTTCAGCCGCAAGCGCCGCAGCCTCGTCCGGCCCCCCCAGGATGTCCAGGGCGTTGCGGACGAACGTCTCGATCCGGTCGTGGGCCGCGGCCGACTCGACCAGCCCCTCCGGGCTGTATTCCAGGGACGAACGATAGTGCGCGCCAAGGAGGTGGTAACGCAGTACCTGCGGTCTGACCTCGTCGAGTGCATCGGCGACCAGAAACGAGTTGCCCAGCGACTTCGACATCTTGGTGCCGCCGGTGGTCAGCAGACCGACATGCATCCAGTAGCGGGCCATCTCAGCCGCGCCTCCCGCAGCGGACAGCCTGGCTGCATCCGTCGCAGCTCGATCCGTCCCGGCTGGGTCCACGGCACCTGGATCCACAGCACCTGGATCCATGGCGCAGACCGACTGGGCACGTTCGTTCTCGTGGTGTGGGAACACGAGGTCAAGGCCACCACCGTGGATATCGAAGATCTCGCCGAGATACTTGCCCGCCATGGCGGAGCACTCGATATGCCAGCCTGGACGGCCGCGTCCCCAGGGCGACTCCCAGAACGGCTCACCCGGCTTCGCGCCTTTCCACAGCGCGAAGTCACGAGGGTCGGCCTTTCCCGGTTCACCCTCCGCTGACGCCTGCATGGCATCCGGACGCTGGTTTGACAACTCTCCATAACCCGCGAAGCGGCCGACCCGGAACCACACCGACCCGCCACCGGCGTAGGCGCAGCCGACATCCACCAACCTGGCGATGAGCGTGATCATCTCCGGGATATGACCGGTCGCCCGTGGCTGGATGGTCGCCGGCAGCACGCCGAGAGCACGGTATGCGTCATCGAAGGCCCGGGTCTGGCGGGTGGCCAGCTCCCACACGCTCTCGCCGGCCCGGTTCGCGTTAATTATGATCTTGTCGTCGATGTCGGTGACATTCTGAACGAAGGTCACATCAAGCCCGGACGCGGTGAACCAGCGGCGCAGGACGTCGAACGCGACCGCGGTACGCACATGCCCGACATGTGGCGCGGACTGGACGGTGGGCCCACAGACGTACACGCCCACATGACCGGGGCGCAGCGGCTCGAAGGGCCGCGTGCGCCGGGTGCGCGTGTCGTAGATGTGGAGTCCCATCTGTCAAGCGTACGGTGCGGTCCCCGCTCGCACGCCCACGCCCCGCGCCAACAGCTCCGTTCGGTTCCGCGAACAACCCACAAGTCCGACGGGGAATATTCCGGGCAAATCGAACTCCGCCGATGCAGCACCGGCCAGCACCGGCCAGCACCGGCCAGCACCGGCCAGCACCGGCCAGCACCGGCCAGCACCGGCCAGCACCGGCCAGATCGACGCTAGGCGGTGGTGAACACCCGCTCGGGGGTCACGCGGATGACCACCCGCACCGCATCCGGCCCGTCCCACTGGTAGGTCTCGTCACCGGTGTACTGCACCGCGAGAGCATCGATCAACTCACGACCCCCCTCCTCGGTCAGGGTCGCCCGGCCACGGATCTCGACATAACCGTAGGGATCCCGCTGATCGAGAAACATGATTCCCACCCGTGGATCGCGGGCGATGTCACGTTCCTTGGCTCGACCCCGCACCGTTGACAACAACAGATCATCGCCATCACGCGCGATCCACAACACCGTCATTCGCGGAGATCCGTCCGGGCGGATCGTGGCGAGCGTCACGTAGGTCGCGGCGTCCGCGAGATCCTTGACCTTTTCGGGTAGATACACCGACATCAGGCTCCTCCGCCGGGTCCTGTCGCTTTCTCACCTTCTCATCCGCGGTGACCGCCGCCAGTCATCATGCCAAGCAGGCAAGACGGACCGCACGGATGAGACGTCCCACCGGACCGCCGGACACGTCCACCGATCAGCGCTGGGCGACCAGCGCGGTGGCGATGGCAGCGAGGCCTTCTCCCCGCCCGGTGAGCCCGAGGCCGTCGGTGGTGGTGGCGGACACGCTCACCGGCGCGCCGACCGCGGTGCTCAGGGCTTCCTGGGCCTCGGCACGCCGCAGCGCCATCCGCGGCCGGTTACCCACGATCTGCACGGCGACATTCCCGATCGCCCAGCCCGCCTCGCCCAGCAGCCTCGCCGTCTCGGTGAGCAGGGCAACGCCTGACGCCCCAGACCATTCCGGCCGCCCGGTACCGAAGATCGAGCCGAGATCACCCAAGCCCGAGGCGGTCAGCAACGCGTCACAGGACGCATGAGCCGCGACATCACCGTCCGAATGCCCGGCGAGGCCGGTTTCGCCGGGCCAGAAAATACCTGCCACCCAGCATGGGCGGCCGGCTGCGAACGGGTGGACGTCCACACCGACACCCACTCGGGGAAATCCGGCCAGGGACAGCTTCCTCACCTCGCACATTCACGTTGGCATGGTGATACGGCGCGCTGTCTGCGACACCGCACCGTGGTCAGTCAGTCGGGCAGAGCAGCCGGGCGCTCTTAGTCGCGACGCGCCAGCAACGCTTCGGCAAGGAGAAGATCAACCGGTCGAGTCACCTTGAAGGCCTCCGGCGCACCGGGAACAGTCATCACGGGGACGCCGAGCGCTTCGACCAGCCCCGCGTCATCGGTGATCGCCACACCGTCAGCGGACATCCCGCCGAGCCGGTAGGCCTCGTCGAGCACATCCCTGCGGAAGCCCTGCGGCGTCTGCACGGCGCGCAGAACATCACGGGAAACCGTCCGCACGACCCTGCCCACGTCATCGACCTGCTTGATCGTGTCGTTGATCGCGAGCACCGGGATCACCGCCGGTGCTCCGCCCAGCACCGCGGCGGCGACCGCATCGACAAGCGCGGGGGGTGTCAACGGGCGGGCCGCGTCGTGGACCAGAACAACCCCCACCGTCTCATCAAGGACGGCGATTGCCGCCCGAACGGAATCGATGCGCTCCGCGCCGCCAGCTATCACCCGCACGCCGGGCCCGAGCAATGCCGCAAATGTTTCCAGCTCTGTGGCCGGAGCTGCGACAACCACCTGGTCCACCAAAGTCGCAGACGTCAACAAATCGACGGCATGCTGGACGAGTGAACGTCCGGCCAGCGCACGAAGTGCCTTGGGTACGGACCCACCAAGACGTTCGCCGCGGCCGGCTGCCGGAACGACCGCGGCTACACGGTCAGACATGTGCACAGGTCTCAAACAAACCGGGCACGTCTGGATATCCGCGCTACCTGCTGCCGACTAACCCGCCAGGACCTCATCGAGCATGGCTTCGGCCTTGTCCTCATTTGTGCCTTCCGCGAGTGCGAGCTCACTGACCAGGATCTGCCGCGCCTTGCTCAGCATGCGCTTCTCGCCCGCGGACAGCCCCCTTTCGCGATCACGACGCCAGAGGTCGCGAACCACCTCGGCGACCTTGTTCACATCGCCGGAGGCGAGCTTCTCAAGATTCGCCTTGTACCGCCGTGACCAGTTGGTCGGCTCCTCGGTGTGCGGAGCCCGTAGAACCTCGAATACGCGCTCGAGACCATCCTGACCGACTACATCACGGACGCCGACCATCGCGACGTTGTCCGCTGGGACGCGCACAGTCAGGTCACCCTGAGCGACCTTAAGTACAAGATAGAGCTTTTCCTCGCCCTTGATGACGCGTGTTTCAATCGCGTCGATGAGCGCAGCACCGTGATGTGGGTAAACAACGGTCTCGCCGACTTGGAACGCCATGTGTCAAGTGCCCCTTCCGCCTTCACCAGAGTAACACGCATGCATCGACCCAGGTCAGACGCATGCTTGTAAGGCAGGCCGCGATCGGCCCGCCAACACGCCTCGGTGACGTGTCGCCGGTGGGTCGGCGACGCTCCGGACCAGGCGAAACGGGCAAAGGCCGCCGACACGAGCAGCCTGCCCGGATGTCCTTCTGTGCCCCTCGCTACCCCCATGGCACCGATGATCAACATGGACCTCTGGCACGGTCGTGGTGTCGTGGCGGCCGGATGCCTCCGTTTCACCACGTCCCAGCCATGACTTCGCCTAGCTTCCTATACCACCCGGCAGATAGGCCGTCCATCGGCCACGATGGAGGGGTGCACCTCACACCGCCGCCGCCCGCCTCCGGGGACGACGACGGCAACGGGCCCAGCCACGACGACCATCGTTCCCACCCCCGCAACGGACCTCACGACGACATCCCGCCGATCAACATCAAGATCCCCGACGACATCAGTGAACTGGCCGAGGATGTCGCCATTTACCACGCCGAGCTGCGGTCTCGCCAGCGCCGGGAGCTCCTGAGCAAGATTGTTCCCGGTCTGCGTCGGATGCCGGCCGGCCCGGCGGACCGGCCGTCGGCCCGGTCGCGCCCCGTCCCCGGCGTGATCATCGCCGTACTTCTGATAATCATCAGCGCGCTCGGCGCCATGGTGCCGCTCATCCTGACGCACCCGCGTCCGGTCACATCCAACGGTCCGCTTCCGCTCGCATCCACGACCGCCCGGCCGGGCACTGTCGGCGGCCTGCTGCCCGACCTCCCGCTCAGCGCCACGCGCGGGTCGCGCGCCACAACGGACCTTCGGCCGGCGCTGATCGTGCTGCTCCCAGGATCCTGCGACTGCGCGAGAGCGGTACACGAAATCGTGGGCCAGGCCAACGAGGGCATCCCGGTACCCACCTATCTGGTCACCCCGGGAGCTGACAATCCGTTGTTGAATGATCTCACCCGCTCGCCGGCGGCTGCGGGGGGGCTTGCCGTCGGCTACGGCGACCCGGACGGATCCCTCGCCCGTCTGGTCAACGCGGATCCCCAGCGGCCGACGCTGCTCCTCATCGCCGCGGACGGCCGGCTCGTGCAGCCGCCTCGCGGCTTCGCTCCCGGCGACCGGTTGGAGGGCTGGCTCAGCGCCGTTCCGCTCCGCTGACCCGCCATCGGTATCTGATCATCGCCGCGTGACCGTCGTTCATCTCGCGCGCTCGGCGGCCGCTGGCCGACTAGGCTGTGCCCCGCGGTCGAACCCGTCGGGTGCGCGAGTCCCCGAAAGGGGTCGGCCGCGCGCCGTCCGCCGGTCCGGCGGCGGATCAACCAGTACCGACGCGACGACCGTCGATACCGTACCGAGGAGCAGCCGAGCCGTGAGCCACCGTCCGGGTGTGCGTACCGCGACCGCCTCGCTGTTCGCCAGCGCATCGCTGATTGCCACGATCACACTCTCATCGTGTGCAGCAGGTAATGACGCGGTGACGGCACAAACGCGCACGACGACGAACTCAGCCGCCGGTGCCGTCGGCACCATCTCGCTGCGTAACGTCTATGTGGCCGGGCCTGCGACCTCGGGCGGAAAAGCCCAGATCATATCCGCGTTCTTCAACGGCGGAACCCAGGACGACGAGATCATCGGAGTCGCGTCGCCGGCTGCGGACGGCGGCCAGACCCCGAAAAGTGCGGTCCTCCAAGCAGGCGGCCGCAACCTCTACATCGCCGACGGCAATGCTCCCGTACTGACCGGGCTGAACCGTGACCTCGCTGTCGGGCAGGCGATTCCGGTCACGTTCACCTTCGCCAAGGCGGGAAGCGTCACCCTCGCCGTCCCGGTGGAACCACCCGCTCCGGGAGCCTCCGCGGACCCCGCGACATCGGGCTCGACGCCGCCTGGGCAGCAGGTGAACGCCACCGCGACCAGCAGTGCGACCCCGAGCAGCAGCGCCACCCTGAGCAGGAGTGTCACCGCGACCAGCAGTCCGGCCGCTGGCGTGTCGCGCCCGGCCGGCTCCGCCGGCTGACCTCCGCCAGCTGATGTCGGCCGGCGGGCATCGTCAGCTGCCCGACATCGTCGGGTGAGTGACAAGGCAGGCCAGCCACTGCCCCATGGTTGTTGTCGGACCGTCCCGATACGGTGCGGGCCATGTCATCACGGCCTCCCGTTCCCCGCCCGAACGCACCGGGCCTGTCCGGTTCCCGCGCGGCGTCGGTTGGTTTCCGGTGCAGTGGGTGCGGCGCCGAGTCGGTGAAATGGGTGGGACGCTGCCCGCGCTGCAACACCTGGGGGACGATCGAGGCCCAGGTGCCCGCCGGCCGCTCGACCCACCGGGCCGGCGCGCGGGGCCTCGCCCGGGCGAGCGCGGCGGTCACGGCCCCCGCGTGCCCGATGTCGGCGGTTGACATCACCACGGCCCGCAGCCGTCCTACCGGGGTCACCGAACTCGACCGGGTGCTCGGTGGCGGGCTCGTTCCCGGGGCGGTCGTCCTGCTGGCCGGCGAGCCGGGTGTCGGCAAGTCGACGTTGCTGCTTGAGGTCGCCGCGCGTAGTGCCGCGTCAGGCGCCCGGGCGCTCGTGGTCACCGGCGAGGAGTCGACCGCTCAGGTCAGGCTACGAGCCGGGCGAACGGGGGCAGTGCACGCCGATCTGTGGGTCGCCGCGGAGACCGATCTGGAGGCCCTGCTCACCCATGTCGACGAGGTTCGTCCAGAGCTGTTGGTGGTTGACTCGGTACAGACCATCACCACCGCCACCGCAGACGGAGCGGCCGGCGGAGTCACCCAGGTCCGTGAGGTCACCGCGGCCCTGATCCGCGCGGCAAAGGCGCTGAACATGGCCTGTGTGATCGTCGGCCACGTGACCAAGGACGGCACGGTCGCCGGACCGCGGCTGCTGGAACACCTTGTCGACGTCGTTCTGCACTTTGAAGGTGAGCGGCATTCGTCGCTGCGCCTGGTCCGGGCGAGCAAGAACCGTTTCGGCCCCTCCGACGAGGTCGGCTGCTTCGAGATGGGCGACGGCGGCATCCGTGGGATCGCGGATCCCAGTGGGCTGTTCCTGTCCCGCTGGCACGACGGTGGGCCGACGGAGGGCGTCGCGGGCACCTGTGTGACGGTCACGGTCGAGGGCCGCCGACCGCTGGTCGCCGAGGTGCAGGCGCTGGTGGCAACGTCCACGGCGACCGTGCCGCGACGAGCCGTGTCCGGGCTCGACTCGGCCCGGGTCGCGATGATTCTTGCTGTGGTCGAGCGCCGCGGTCGACTTCAACTTGGCAGATCGGACGTATACGCGGCTACCGTCGGTGGGGTCCGGCTCGCCGAGCCGGCCGCCGATCTCGCCGTCGCGCTGGCCACGATCAGCAGCGTTGAGGACCGTCCCATTCCGGCGAACCTCGTCGCCGTCGGCGAGGTAGGTCTGGCCGGCGAGGTCCGGTCGGTGGGTGCGGTCCGCAGGCGCCTGACGGCCGCGTCCCGTCTGGGTTTCCGCTGGGCGCTCGTGCCTCCCGAGGCGGGTCCGGCGCCCGAGGGCATGACGACGATCGAAGTGTGCGACCTGAACAGTGCAATACGGCATATGTACGGCGGTAATGAGTGAAAATTACGGCAGGTAAAAGTATGGCTACAACATCACGGGGGCAGCATGGCAAAGCAGCCCACCCGATACCATCACGATGGCGGAACGCCGAGATACAGAGGGAGCCAGATGGCAGGACCACCCGGGGATGACATCTTCCGGGCGACACTGGCCGCTGTCGCCCCAGGGACCCCATTCCGGGATGGCCTCGAGCGCATCCTTCGCGGCCATACCGGCGGCCTGATCGTCCTCGGCCACGACAAGGCGGTCGAAGGCATCTGCACCGGCGGATTCGAACTGGACGTCGAGTTCTCCGCCACCCGACTGCGGGAACTCGCGAAGATGGACGGCGCGATCGTCCTGTCGTCCGACCTACAGCGAATCGTCCGGGCCGCCGTCCACCTGGTGCCCGACCCGACCATCTTCACCGACGAGTCCGGTACCCGGCACCGCACGGCCGAACGAGTGGCCAAGCAGAGCGGATACCCGGTGATCTCGGTCAGCCAGTCGATGCGGATCATCGCGCTGTACGTGGCAGGTCTGCGCTACGTTCTTGATGACTCGGCCGCCATCCTGTCCCGGGCCAACCAGGCGCTGGCGACGCTGGAACGGTACAAGATGCGCCTGGACGAGGTCGCTGGCACACTGTCGGCACTGGAGATCGAAGACCTCGTCACCGTCCGTGACGCAATTTTGGTGAGCCAACGGCTGGAGATGGTTCGGCGGATCGCGGACGAGATCGAAGGCTACGTGGTCGAACTCGGTACCGACGGCCGGTTGTTGTCCCTCCAGCTCGAGGAACTGATGGCGGGAGTCGAGACCGAACGGGAACTCGCCGTCCGCGACTATCTGCCCTCAGGGGGTAAGACAGCCACCGCCGCCGAAATCCTCGCCCGGCTCTCCGGGATGTCATCGACCGATCTGCTGGATCTAACCGTGCTCGCCCGCGCACTCGGCTTCCCCGGGGGCGCGGATGTGCTCGACAGCCAGGTCAGCCCCCGTGGTTACCGGATGCTGGCCAAGGTGCCACGACTGCCCCGAATGGTCGTGGACCGACTCGTCGACCACTTCGGCACCTTGCAGAAACTGCTGGCAGCCGGCGTGGACGACCTGCAGACCGTCGAGGGTATCGGCGCCGCACGCGCCAGGGCCGTACGCGAGGGGCTGTCCCGGCTCGCCGAGTCCAGCATCCTCGAACGCTATGTGTGAACCGCGTGGGTGAACCGCATGTATGAACCGCATGGGTGAACCGCCCGCACTCGCCGACGCCGTCCTCGACTGGTACGAGGTCTGCGCCCGGGATCTCCCGTGGCGAGACCCGCGGGTGAGCCCGTGGGCGGTGCTCGTCAGCGAGATCATGCTGCAGCAGACGCCGGTCAACCGGGTTCTGCCCGTGTGGCAGGAATGGACCGACCGCTGGCCCACCCCGGCCATGCTTGCCGCCGAGCCGGCCGGCGAGGCCGTACGGATGTGGGGGCGCCTTGGCTACCCAAGGCGGGCGCTGCGGCTGCACCAGACCGCAGTCGCCGTCACGCAACGCCACGGCGGAGCAATCCCCGGGGATGTGGACGAACTGCTGCGGCTACCGGGAGTCGGCACCTATACAGCCCGCGCCGTCGCAGCGTTCGCCTTTCGGCAGCGCCACGCGGTGATCGACGTCAATGTCCGGCGGTTTGTCAGCCGTGCGATCGATGGCCGCGACGACCAGCGGACGGCGACATCGCGTCGGGATCTGGAACGGGTCGAGTCACTGCTGCCCATGGATCCGCAGACCGCGGCCCGGGTCAGCGCGGCATTCATGGAACTCGGGGCGCTGGTCTGTGTCGCGCGGAGTCCCCACTGCGATGCCTGCCCGGTGACGGAGGATTGTGCGTGGCAGCGGGCGGGCCGCCCGCCCGCTGACGGCCCGCCCCGGCGCCCGCAGGGCTATGCCGGGACCGACCGCCAGGTACGTGGACGCCTGCTCACGGTCCTGCGCGAGGCACCCGGACCGGTACGCCACGAGCTCCTCGACGCAACGTGGGACGAGCCGGTGCAGCGCGGCCGGGCGCTGGAAGGCCTGCTTGCCGACGGTCTCGCCATGCTGGTCGCGCCGGGTGTCTACGCGCTGCCCGGGCATCGCGCGATCTGACGATCGTCACGCGCGATCATGGACCTGCCAGCCTGCTGACAAAAACCTGAAAGAGCACCTGACAGCCATATACCGCAGGGTGCCAAAAGTGACCCCACATACCCCTGGATCACGCCACCCTCCGAGTATTTGCTATAAAGCAATATCGATGGCGTCATGCATCCGACAACACGACTGTCCGACCGGTGAGAAAAGGAACCAAAGCGACAACGCGGAACACCTGTGCACGACTCGTGGAAGGACCACAAAGTCGGCTGCACGCACATCGATCCGAGTTGCTACGTTCACACCGAGGAGGCCCGAAAATGGACACCGACGGCGACCTTGTACCCGAACCCCGAGGCGTACCCGGCGCGGCACCGACCCCACTCGCCGAGGTGGTGACCGTCCGACACGGCCTGCTGGTCGAGCACGAACTCGTCCTTGCAGCCGGCGCCACCGCGGCCGATCTGACCTCCGCCATGATCGTGGTGCCACCGCGGGCAGCGCTGGTCAACTTCCACGGCGACGTCGACCTGTCGCTGGTCTTTCGCGAAGTACCGGGTGACGATGACAACACGCCAGGCCAGGCCAGGCCTGACGCCGACCCGAGCTGACCAGGGCGGTGCCCAGGTCGAGGCAGCGGCTGGCCTGGTGCTTCGACCCGGCACCGTCAGGCAATATCGTGGGTGGGTGGCCATACTTACTCCCCGCGGCGAGGACTTCCCCCGCTGGTACCAGGATGTGCTCGCCAAGGCGGAACTGGCCGACAACGGCCCGGTCCGCGGGACCATGGTCATCCGACCGTACGGCTACGCGATCTGGGAACGGATGCAGGCCGACGTGGACGCCCGGATCAAGGCGGCCGGAGCGGTCAACGCCTACTTTCCGTTGCTCATCCCCGAAAGCTACCTCCGCCGGGAGGCCCAGCACGTCGAGGGCTTCAGCCCCGAGCTCGCCGTCGTCACCCACGGCGGCGGCAAGGAGCTGGAAGAGCCCGTAGTGGTCCGGCCGACCAGCGAGACCGTCATCGGCGAGTACATGGCGAAGTGGACGCAGAGCTACCGGGACCTCCCACTGCTGCTCAACCAGTGGGCGAACGTCGTCCGGTGGGAGCTGCGCCCCCGGCTTTTCCTGCGCACGAGCGAGTTCCTCTGGCAGGAGGGGCACACCGCGCATGTCGACGAGGCGGACGCGGCCGCGTACGCCCGGCGCATCCACCTCGAGGTCTATCTGGACTTCATGACCTCGGTGCTCGCCCTGCCCGTGTTCATCGGCCGGAAGACCGCCAAGGAGCGGTTCGCCGGCGCCACCAACACCCTGACCCTCGAGGCGATGATGGGTGACGGCAAGGCGCTGCAGATGGCGACCAGCCACGAGCTCGGCCAGAACTTCGCCCGCGCGTTCGACATCGGCTTCCTGGGCGCCGACCGTGCGCAGCACCTGGCGTGGACGACGTCCTGGGGCTCCTCAACCCGCATGGTCGGCGGTCTGATCATGGCTCACGGGGACGACAACGGGCTGCGGATCCCCCCGCGGCTCGCGCCGACGCAGGTGCTCGTGCTGCCCGTCAAGGACGACCCTGCGCTCACCGAACGCGTTTCCCTGCTCGCCGACGGATTGCGGGCAGCCGGGCTGCGTTGTGGCGTGGACGCACGCCCTGGCCTGTCGTTCGGCCGGCGGGTCACCGACGCCGAGCTGAAGGGCATCCCGGTACGCGTGGAGCTCGGCCCGCGCGATCTCGCGGCCGGTGCTGTCACGCTCGCCCGCCGCGATACATCCGAGAAGATCGTCGTTCCACTCGACGATGTGATGACCAGGGTGCCGACGCTGTTGGACGAGATCCAGAACGCCATGTACGAAGCGGCGCTGGCGACCCGGGACGCTCGTACCCGCGACGTCACGACCGTCGACGAGGCGATCGAGGCGGCATCGGAAGGCTTCGCCCGCCTGCCATGGGCGGCCGTCGGTCCCGGCGGTGAGACGCGACTCGCCCAGGAGTCACTGACCGTGCGCTGCATCCAGCGGCCGGACGGCACCATTCCCGACCGCGACGACGAACCCGATCTCGTCTGCCTGGTCGCCCGCTCCTACTGATCCACCGACTGATCCACCGAGTCGATCCACCGAATTGATCAGCTGCGCTGATCCTCCGTGAGCGAACTGCCGGTTAGCCACGCCGTTCCCGGGTAATTCGAAGATCAGGCTTATCACAGGCGAGGGCCGCTCCGATGGGCGTCGATGCGATCGAAGATCTGTCGGACAGGTCGCGACCAGCCTGTGCCCGAAGATGCGGGAGGACGCTCGTGGCCGAGAATCCGGATTCGATCAAGACTGAGATTGACACAACCAGAACACGGCTCGCCGACGAGCTCGCCGCCCTGTCGGAGAAGGTACGCCCCGCGAAGGTCGCGGGGCGTACCGCCGAAGATGCCAGGATCGTCGCCGCCCACACGTGGGAGCGGGTGGCCACCGGCGCGGCAGGCGCTCGGGTGCGCCTGGCCGGGGCGACCGAGGACCTTGGCCCCAGGGCATCGGCAACTGCCCACAAGGCGTCGGCCACCGCTCACCGGGCGAAGGACACCGCGGGCCGGACCGTACACCGGGTCGGGCAGAATCCTCAGGTCGCTGGAACCGCCCAGCATGCCAGGGCCGCCGCCAGCCAGGCTGCGGCAAAAGTCGGCCACAATCCGCACGTGACCGCGACCGCCGAGAAGATGCGGGAATCCACCGAGCACACGGCGCGGACCGTGGCGACCGTGCGCCAGCGGGCCGACGACAACCCCCGCGCGACCCGTGCCGCCGTGGCAGCCGGCGTGGCGGGCATCGCGGTGACAGCCGCGCTGGTCGTCGTCTCCCGCAGAAGGTGCCGCGCCCAGCGATCACGCCCAGTGATCGCGCCCAGCGACACGGCGCTATGACAGCAGCATCACAGCTGACGACGGTAGCAGCTCGTGAGGTTACCAGCTCAGACCGGTAGCCTCACGGGCTCCGTCAGCAGCTGCCGTACCGGTAGGCGGGATCTCGGCGATCACCACTCGGTCCCGCCCACCTGCCTTCGCGGCGTACAGTGCGCGATCCGCCATGGCTACCAGCTCGGCCTGGGTCGAGACGTGGGTCGGGAAGGCACAGGCTCCCACCGACACGGTGGCGAAGATCATGGTGTCGACGTCCACGGCGATCGGGCTTTCCGCCACCCGGGCACGCAGCCGTTCGGCGAGCGCGCTCAGCTCGCTCAGGTCCACGTTGGACGCCAGGAGCGCGAACTCCTCGCCACCGTGGCGGGCAAGGACGTCGCCTGGTCGGGTCGCTGCGCGCAGCCGGGCGCCGATCTCGGCCAGGACCCGGTCGCCCGTGGGATGACCATGCTCATCATTGATCGACTTGAAGTGGTCGACATCAATGATGACCAGGCCCAGCGAACCTCCGCCACGACGCACCCGGGCGACCTCCACGGGCATCGCCGCCTCCAGGAAACGACGGGAGTAAAGACCGGTCAGCGAATCGATCATCGCTAGCCGGCGCTGGTCGGAGACGAGCACCGCCATTCGAGCGATCGTCAGCAGGAACATCAGTGCGCACGCCATGGCCATGACCGGAATGTCATGCGTGATCCCACGGGAATATTCGATCATCATCGTCACCGGTGCAGCCAGCGCGGCCGCCAGCAGCGCGACCAACCGAACACCCCCGAGGTCCTGCTCCGCCGCGGGCGCGGGTACGGCCAACCGGACCATCGTCGGATGAAGTGCCGCCGCACCCAGGGTCACGTTGGCGGCAAGCCACATCCCATCCAGGAAGTTTCCCGCCCGGTAAGTACCAGCGAGCTGCTCCAGTCCGTAGACGGTGTCCGCAACGGTGATCAGGCCAAGATTGCCCATAAGCAGGAAGCATGCCGGCGGCCGGCGGCCGGGCCCGAGAAACAGCCTCAGTCCGACCGCGAGCAGGGCAATATCCATTATTGGATATCCGACCAGGGTCGTAGCCTCGATCAGCCGGCCGGATCCACCGCGAACATAGGGCCCGATCAGGTACAGCCACGACAGCATGAGAGCGGCGACGGCCAGCGTACCGGCCTCCAGCAGGCCGGGCAGGTCACGCCCGGGAGTGCGATAGCGAATGAAAAGGACGAGACCGGCCAGTGCCAGCGGGTAGCGGGCCAGACCGAAAACGATGGAAAGGACGGGGACGTCCATGACACCAACGATGTCTCTCAGGTCGACTCCGACAACCTGGTGGGGCGAAAAAATGGCTGTTCCAGCGATCACGTACATAATCTGGCTGGCGGCCAGCAACAGCCAGGGCAGCCGCGGTGTGGGCCGGAACCAGCCGACGCCGACGAACACCGCCACCGCCGTACAGACGCTGACCAGAAAGTAGCTCACAACGCGCACCGCACGTCCGCCACCATGTGGCGGCACCAGATGGTAACCGACAATCAGACAGAACCCGAGTACCAGGTAAAGCAGCCATGACCGGCTTGCCACCAGCCGTCTAAATCCTTTTCCCGACCTCATCAGATCGTCCCGTTTTAGCCAGTCTCTCCATGCCGTGGAAGGCGCGGAAGGCGCGGAAAAAACCATTGGTGCGCCGTCTCCAGGAAGTCGGGTGGTACCCGGGACCAGTCGGTCCGCACGGTTCGGCTAGGTGTCGGAGTTCGTGTCATCTGGGCAGTGACCTTCGCGGCGATTCGGCCGTCTCCGGCCCGTCCCGGAGCGCGGAAGAATCATTCCGGGGACTCGACGCGCAGGCTCTGCCGCAATGGCGATAAAACGCGTTTATCACTGGACAACCGGTTCTCCCGAATATAGCCAGGTTTCCTGTGAACGTCCCGTGAGGGTCGACCCCACCATTTGATGATCTTCTGTGGCCGCCTCCGAACCGGGCCATCCCGTCCTCGCCACGATGCGTAACGGAAATCGGCTCTTCCTCATGTGTCCAGCACCCCCTTTGCCGACCGGCAGCCTGTCCCTGGTCGGCAGGCCCCCCGCCGACCAGGGACAACGGCCAGCACCGGCAAAGCGGTACGTGACCGACATCCCTTGTATCGAGTTGTACATCCATCTTCGGTCCCAGTGAAACAGTATGGGGGGGTGGTTTCCGCAATCGACATATGGGGCCGTATCCGCGCAACGGTCGCCGAGCGCGACCATGAGATCAGGGCGCTGCGCGCCGCTCTCGGCCCGCCATGGACACGGCGGTGGCACCGGCGACCGCCCTGGCCGCACAACCGCCACGACTGGACGAACATCGCCTGGGAACTCGGCATCCGGCGCAAAAGGACGGTCGGCAACCTCGTCCTGGACACCGACGGCAGCTCGGATGCGACCTGCGCGACACACCGGAGCCACCGCCTCCGACAAAGTGATCAGAAACACCACCGGCAACTGACAAGCCGCGAAGCCGATCCACAGCGGGCTCGTGCGCGAACTATCTTCCAGGGTTCCGATCCCGAAAACGGCCTTTTTGATCTACAAAGTTCGAAAAATCCCATGCGGGGGCTACCACGGCCCCGCCGCCGGTCCCCTGGTGCCATCTGACGCTCAATTCGATCACGATCGACCGACGCCTGAACAACCTTTTACCTATACACCTCAACCATCCGGCGACATACGGGTGTGATCGATCATACGTTTGTGTTCTGTGATCGGGTTGTTGCCTGCTCGAGAAAGTTGATGCGCCCACAGTCGCAAACCCCGCCGGGCTCGGTAGCGTGATCCCCGAGTGGGGTGCGAGTCGTAGGAGAGGAGCGGGCGTGCTGGCGCCGCTGACCGACGCTGATCCCCGAAAAGTCGGGAGGTACCGGCTCCAAGGACGACTGGGCGCCGGCGGGATGGGCACCGTCTATCTCGGCTTTGACGAGGATGGCCACCCAATGGCGGTGAAGGTCATCCGCCCGGAGCTGCTCGGTGACGCGGACTTCCGGAAACGGTTCCGCCGCGAAGTCGCGGCGGCGCGCCGGGTCCGCGGGAACTATGTGGCCGAGGTGCGTGACGCCGACGTCGACGCGGAACGCCCGTGGATGGCGACCGAGTACGTCGACGGTGTGAGCCTTGCCACGGCCGTGGCCGAACGCGGCCGGCTCGGCGG
>NZ_CAUVXI010000010.1:22342-33392 GCF_963555845.1 Protofrankia sp. Cas8
TCCACACTGGTCAACCTCGCCACCGGCCTGGCCGACGCTCTCGTCGCCGTCCACGGGGCCGGGCTTGTGCATCGTGATCTGAAACCGTCGAACATCCTGCTGGCCTGGGATGGCCCGAAGGTCATCGACTTCGGAATCGCCCATGCCGTCGACACAACCGAGCACACCCAGACCGGTCACGTCATCGGGACCGTCGCCTGGATGGCACCGGAGCAGCTGCGCGGCGAACGGGCCGGGCCCGCCGCCGACATCTTTTCCTGGGGTATGTGCATCGTGTTCGCCGCGACCGGGCGCCACCCCTTCGCGGCGGACACACCCACCGCCTCCGCGCTTCGCATGCTGCGGGAAGAACCCGACCTCAGCGGCATTCCCGATGGCCTGGCACCGTTGACACGACGTGCACTCAACAGAGATCCGGGCCGGCGACCCACCGCCGTCGAACTGGTCACCGGTGTGGTCCGCAATTATGTGGACAGCGTCGATCTCGCGGATCAGGTCACCCGGCATGTCCTGATCACGCCGCCGCCACCACCGTCGACGCCACCACCGTCGACGCCTACACCGCTACCGGTGGCGATTCCCGTACCGACGGTTCCGGCGGTAGCTGCCCTACCTGGGACACCGGCCGTGCCTGCGATGTCAGCCGTGCCTGCGACGTCAACCGTGCCACTGACACCGGAGGTGCCGCCGGCCGATCGCGCGGGGAACCCCGCCGCGGCCGACCGGGTAGCCCGCCGAGTGGGCCGCCGAGTGGGCCGAGGGGCCGCCACGCACAGTCCACCTGGCGCCGGGACCGCCGCGGCCGGCCGCGTCACCACTCCCGCGCGCCGTTGGCAGCTGGCGCTGGTCACCGTTGCCGCGGGGATCGCGCTGGGTATCAGCGCCGGACTGGTGGTCGCCGTGGCACTGCGAGTCGCTCCCGGTACCAGCACGGGCGCCAGTGGCGCCATCCCGGCGCCCGCGGGCAAGCCCGTCCCGAGCGGCGGCATGATCCCTCCAACCGTTGCGGGGTTGTGGACGTCCAGCCGGCCGATGGACTCCGCCAGACCACCGGTGAACGCGCCGTCGGTAGCCGGCGAGGGCATGTCATCGATGCAACCGGCGGGCGTCCCGTCACCGCCGGCCGCCGAGCCGGTGGCACCTGCGCCCAACGCGGCGAACGTGCCCAACGCTGCGAACATCGACAGGACGTCGCCGCGGCAGCCGGCCACGTCGATCCAGCCGGAGCCCACGCAGGCGCCCGCACCAGCCCCGGCCACCACGAGCCCGGCGCAGTCACCGCCCAGGCCATCGCCGACCCCACCCGAGGCGACCCAGACGAGCGCACCGCCGCCGGTGGCCACCACCCCGGCACAGCCGCCACCCACCACCGCATCCAGCGCACCAACAACCTCAGCACCCAGATCTCCGTCCGCCACGACGTCAAAGCCTGCGGCGACAACGATGCAACCGGTATCCACGCAGTCGGTGCCACCGTCAGCGACTGGCTCGAACGTCACGCGATCCGCCGAGCCACGGCCACGGCGAATCGCGCCCTTAGCGCCGTCCCCACGGCGGACCGGAACCCACCACGGCGTCAAAATCGCAAAAGATACGATCGGGACCCGGGATGTAAGGAACGGCGTCACGCGCTGCCCACCTCGCGGTCAGCCGCCTTCCGGTCGTGACACCGAGTGGCTGCTGCGCATCCTGGAGATCGAGATGCCGCGCGGCGCCGGCTGGAGGAGCGACGTCCACAGGCCGGCCGTTCAGATGTCGGCCGTTCAGATGTCGGCCGTTCAGATGTCGGCCGTTCAGATGCGGTCCGTTCTCATGTGCGCCGCAACCGCCCGATTCTCCGAGTTTCTCCAAGCCACCGGGACCGCGGCGGGAGCGGGCACGACCGGTTGTCACTCGCAAATCGTAAAATATCGGAATGAACGAGTCATAACATCTGCAGGTAGCTGTACCGACTTCTCGATATGATCTTCTCTGCCGGGACCGACGCGGCCAGAATGAGCCGGCCTGTTGGGTGATGGGACGAGCCTGGACGGGCATACCGCTCCCAGGCCCGGCAGCTTGCCGTTGCCCAGAATCCAGCACCCAGGCTGCGGCCTGGGCGCCGCCGTGATCCCCGGACACGGAGGACCCTGTGACCGACTCCAGCACCGATCTCACCGGCAACGGCCACCGGCACGGCAGCTCCATCTCGTCGCCACCGCACCGGTCCGACGCGACGATCGCCACCGCCCGTTCGATCGCCTACCTGCTCCTGGCACCGCTGCCGGCCCGCTGGGCACACTCTGCGACGGTGGCGGCCCAGGCAGACGAGATCGCGTCCACTGTCGCGTCGTCCGACCGGGGCCTGCTCGTCTCCGCGGCCTGGCTGCACGACATCGGCTACTCCCCACTGCTGATCGATTCGGGCTTTCATCCACTTGACGGCGCGCTCCACCTCATCCGGGCCGGCGCACCGATGCGGCTTGCCGCGCTGGTCGCGCATCACTCCGAAGCACGGCTGCTCGCGCAACCACGCGGGCTGCTCGACGCTCTCGATGAGTTTCCACGGGAGGACGGATCTGTCACGGACGCGCTCGCCTACGCGGACATGACCGCGGGACCAACCGGTGAGATCATGTCCGTGGCACGACGCTTCGCCGACATCCGCGAACGGCACGCCGATGAACCTCCGGACCTGTTCGCCGCGCGGCGCCGGCGAGAACCACAGCTCCTCGCCGCGACGGCACGCGCCGCGCGGCGCCTGCGAGGCTGCGGACCGCAAACGTACGTCCCCGAGTCGGCCCGGGACCTGACGTACGCCGGTTCGGCTGCGATCCATGGCACCACGATCCGTGGCACCACCGGCGATAGCACCACCGGCGATAGCACCACCGGCGATAGCACCACCGGCGATAGCACCACCGGCCGTGCACACCCGTGATCCCACCGGAGCCACGGGGCACAGGCACGAACGCACGGCACGAGGCTCGGCGGCCGGCGCGACGCCGTCGGATCATCCTGCACTCCACCCTGCGTGCGTTACTGACCACGACAGTGCTGGTCGTGCTCTACTACCTGCTGCCGCTGGACCGCCCGCCCGGCACCAGCGCCGGCGCAGCCGTCCGGGTGGCCGTCGGTCTGGTCGTGTTCACCACTGTGATCAGCATTCAGGTCTGGCAGATCGCCCACGCCCCCTACCCAAGACTGCGTGCCGTGGAGTCCATCGCCGCGTCCCTGCCACTGTTTCTACTGCTCTTCGCAACCACGTACTTCCTGCTCGCCCGGGAACAGGCAGCCGCCTTCACGGAGCCGTTGACCCGTACGGACGCACTGTATTTCACGATCACCGTGTTCAGCACGGTCGGATTCGGCGACATCGCGCCCCGGACCGAGGCGGCCCGGATCATAGCAATGATTCAGATGCTGGGCGACCTCGTCGCCATCGGCGTGATCGCACGAATCTTCGTCAGTGCGATCACAGCCGGGCTCCAGCGCCGATCCACAACGACGATGGAACCCGACAGTGAATCGGTCGACACCGACCCATCCACGATTGACAGGTGACGACCACCACGAGGATGCGCTGACATCACGTCGGAGTCCTTCGCAGTCGTTCAACGGTGTTCAACGATGTTCGAAGGCGTTCGAAGGCGTTCGAAGGCGTTCGAAGGCGTTCGAAGGCGATTCGCCCGGACGGGTGGTTCGGGTCCCCCGGATCCTCGGGGCACGCGACGCGAGCCATGATCGCATACCCTGCGGCCCTGCGGATGGGCACCACGGGTAGCCTGCACCGACCGTGAAGAGCATGGACAACGCCACGAACGCGGGCGGCAACCGGCGGAGCCGACTCACCGAGCCGGGCTGGCTGCTGCTGCCGTTGCGGGTGTTTCTCGGCGTCACGTTCACCTTCGCCGGACTGCAGAAACTCGCCGACCCCGCCTACCTCGACCCGGCATCGCCGACGTCGGTCCATCGACAGATCGGGTCCTTCGTCCATTCCAGCCCGATCGGAGCACTTCTCGGCCTGGCCCAACCGTATCTGGACACCGTCGGAATCCTGATCGCAATAGGCGAGGTCGCCGTTGGCATCGGGACCCTCATCGGCCTGTGGGCCCGGCTCGCCGCCGTCGCGGGCACCGTCTTCTCCCTGATATTCCTGCTCACAGTCAGCTGGCATACGCGGCCGTACTACTACGGCTCGGACATCGTCTTCGGCGTCATGTGGTTGCCGTTCACCGCGGTGGGCAGCGCCGGGGTGCTGTCGGTGGACGCCTGGCTCATCCAGGTGCGCGGTCACGACGCTCGGCGCCGCGCGCTGCTGCGTCAGGGTGCGGTGACCGGCCTCGCAGCGCTGGGCGCTCTGGGCACCGCTGGCCTGACCGCCTGGCTAGGCCGGGTGATCGGTGGGCGTACAGTTTCCCATCCAACGGTAGCGGCGGCACCCGACGACAACGTCGGCGGCACAGTTGTCGCGCGGACGGACGAGATCGATCAGGGATCGGCGAAGAGCTTCACCAACCCCCGTTCCGGGGAGCCGGCCTGGCTCGTCCACCTACCGGCAGGTGGATTCGCCGCGTTTTCGGCCGTGTGCACCCATGCCGGATGTGCCGTGAGCTTCCAAACCTCTGACCAGCAGTTCGCCTGCCCCTGCCACGGCGCGTTCTACTCGGCCTCGAGCGGGGCGGTCCTCGGTGGCCCGGCGCCGTTCCCGCTGACCCGCCTGCCGCTGCGCCTCGACGGCGACAACGTCGTCGTCGACTGATCTCGAAAGTCATCCGCGTGGGATGTCAGCCCGGTCGGTTGGTCGGAGGATGTGAATCTCATGCTGCTGGAACAGCATCAGATTCACATCGTCAGGAGTGCCGCCACGAGGAGCGCTCGCCACGATGATCATCGATCAAGAAAGGGGGCTCAGGCCCTGCTGACTTTTCGCCGACTTCCGAGCCTGAGCCGGACCCCGAAAACGAGGAAGACCCTCCACCGGAGGGTCCATAACCTGCGAGAACAGCTGGTCGGGGTGGCGGGATTCGAACCCACGACCTCTTCGTCCCGAAGCAATGATGTTGTGGTCCTACCGTGGTCCTTCATGCGTTGAACCCTGCGACGGTGTGCGCCAACGTCCGCGCTCGTCCGCTGTCATCCGACGGCACCGTCATCCAGTTGGTCACCCTGTCGCGGCCGGCTCGGCCGGCGCCGCAATCACAGGCAGCCGGCCGGCCCGTTCGGAGGACGTGGAACGAAGCATGGCGCTTCGGACCTCGGCTCGAAGCCGGATGATCGTAGGGAACGACCACCCCGACACACTAAGTGCTTGACATGTCACGCCACCTGAATGGGATTATCCTGGCGGGCTCTGCCGGCAGGGAGGCGACAACATGGCGAAGCACTCTGGGCCCCCACCGACTTGTCCACGGTGT
The DNA here is from genome assembly GCF_963555845.1 of Protofrankia sp. Cas8. Taxonomy (NCBI): domain Bacteria; kingdom Bacillati; phylum Actinomycetota; class Actinomycetes; order Frankiales; family Frankiaceae; genus Protofrankia; species Protofrankia sp. Cas8. Next base: position 27,739 of record NZ_CAUVXI010000010.1, read on the forward strand.
GGAGGCAGGGGCACGGTGGTGGTGACCGGCGACGGCAAGGACGGCAGCGGGAGCGCGGAAACCGTGACATGCCCGGTGTGCAATGGGTCTGGAAAGGCATGAAACGCGAGGATTTCATACCAGATATGATCTGGATCAGGCGTGACGACGGATGGATGGTCCCCCTGCGTCGCACCGACGACCCCGATTCATGGCTGAAGATTGTCAATGGCGACGGCCCGGTCATCACCCAAACCGACGACGGGGATCTGTGCGACGGCAAGGGCATCGTCCCCAGCAGTTCCAGCAGTGCACCATCAGTGATGAACGAGATGCTCGACCTGCTCGACGTGCGGGACGGCATGACCATTCTGGAGATCGGGTCTGGCACCGGCTACAACGCGGCCCTACTCGCCGAGAAGACCAGGACCGGGCACGTTACGACAATCGAGGTCGATCCGACGATCGCCGAACACGCCCGGCAGGCGCTGGGCCGGACAGGGTATCCCGTGACGGTTGTCACCGGTGACGGTGCGCTCGGGTACGCGGAACGGGCACCTTTCGACCGGGTGATAGCCACCGCCAGCGCGGTCAAGGTCCCCTATCCGTGGGTTGAACAAACCCGACCCGGTGGCCGAATCGTGCTTCCACTGATCGGTAGTTTCAGCCGCGGGGCGTTCCTGCGCCTGACGGTCAACGGCAACGGCACCGCTCAAGGCCGTTTTCACGGGGGTGCAGCTTTCATGCGCCTCCGTAATCAGTATGACGACCCGGCATTGTGGCGAATATGGGACGAGGACGGGGCCGACATCACCACAACGAGACAATTTCCCCGTGAACCGTTCATTACGTTCGACGCCGGATTCGCGCTCGGTATCAGACTTCCTGGTTGGGTGACCGGGGAACGCAGAGAAGGAGACGGAAGCACGATCCTTCTACTGTCGCATCATGCCTCTGGATCCTGGGCCACCGTCACATCGGGGGTCGATGAGCACGCAGTGTGCCATGAAGGGCCAAGACGCTTGTGGGAGGATCTTGAAGCCGCCTACAGCTGGTGGATTCAGCGCGGATGCCCGGATAGCATGCGCTTCGGCATGACTGTGACAGCTGAAGGTCAGGCGTTCTGGTTGGACGAGCCGGACCAGGTTATAGCCCGAATGAACAATGTGACATAGCAGATATGTAGGTCTTGTCCGCACGGACGCTCAAGGACACCCGCGCGGTGCTGCGGTCGGCCCTGGCACACGCTGGCCGTGAGGAGCTGGTGTCGAGGAACGTCGCGGGCCTGGTCAAGATCCCGAAATTCCGGTCACGGCGACGGAAGGCATGGACCACGGATGAGGCACGGATCTTCCTGGAGCCGGCCCGCGGTGATCGGTACTACGCAGCGTACGTCCTGATCGTCATGCTCGGCCTCCGCAAGGGTGAGGTGCTGGGCCTGCCGAACGTCGACGGCGATGACATGGAGGAACTCGCCATCGAATGGCAGCTTCAGCGGGTCCGCGGGCAGCTCCTGCACCGTGAGACGAAGACGGAAGGATCGGATGCGACGCTGCCCCTGCCGCTGATCTGCCATACGGCCATTGGGGAGAGGCAGAAGCAGCGGGCGGCCGACCGGGAAGCCGCGGAGAACGCCTGGCAAGAGTCGGGCCTGTTCATCACCGGTCGCTACGGCACGCCGGTAGAACCGCGGACGTTCGATCGGGCGTTCGCGCTGCGGGTGAGCAAGGCGGGCGTGCCGCGGATCACGGTGCACGACGCGCGGAGTACCTGCGCGTCTCTGCTGGTGGATCTCGATGTGCACCCGCGGGTGATCATGCGTGTCCTGAGGCACGCGAACATTGACGTCACCATGGAGATCTACGCGCAGGCGTCGTCCGCGAAAACGCGGGAGGCGTTGAACCGACTGAGTGAAAGCCTTGATCGATAAAGGCTACTGCTGTACTTCGCTGCTGTACATGCGTCAGGGGCGCGATCCCAAAGTTCGGATCATGCCCCTGACCTGGGTCGGGGTGGCGGGATTCGAACCCACGACCTCTTCGTCCCGAACGAAGCGCGCTACCAAGCTGCGCCACACCCCGCGACCATCACGAAGTCTACCTGATCCACCGACGGGCACGGGCACGGGCAGCGGCCCCGGGCAGCGGCCCCGGGCAGCGGGCAGCGCTCAGGCCGCGGCGGTGAGGCTGATCAAAGTAGCCTCAGGTCGGCAGGCGAAGCGAATCGGCGCGAACGGCGAGGTCCCCAGGCCAGCGGACACGTGCAGCCACGACGTCCGCCCGCCCGCCTCGTACCGGGAGAGTCCGCGCACACGGGCCCGGTCGATGCCGCAGTTGGTCACCAGCGCCCCGGCGAACGGCACCCGGATCTGGCCGCCGTGGGTGTGGCCCGAGAGGGTCAGCGCCACCCCGTCGGCGGTGTAGGCGTCCAGAACCCGCGGCTCCGGAGTGTGTGACAGCCCCAGCCGCAGATCGACATCGGCGTCGTCCCGGGCACCGAGCACTGAAGGCACATCGTCCCTGCACAACCTGGCGTCGTCGACGCCACGCACGTCGATCCGCCGTCCGGCGACGCGCATCACAGTCCGGTAGTTGGTGAGGTCGATCCATCCGCTGTCGGCCGCCAGGGTCTTGGCGAACGCCGCCCAGTTCAGCGGAGGCCCCTTCGGCATGGTGTCGTCCTTCGACGAAAAGTAGTGATGCGGGCTCTTCAGCGTCGGCACGAAATAATCGTTGTTCCCCGGTACGAACACACCGGGAAAGCCGAACATCGAGGACAGTGCCGCCAGGGTCGGCTCCGCTGAATCCGGATGCGACAGCACGTCACCGGTCAGGGCCACGAGATCGGGCATCAGCCGGGCCAGGTCCGAGATCCACGCAAGTTTTCCGCGCTGCTTGGGGGTGATATGCAGGTCGGAAATGTGCAAAATGCGCAACGGGCCGGCCCCGTCAGCAAGCGCCGGCACCACCAGACGGCGCAGCGTGTAGGCAGTCCGCTCATAGCCTGCGGCGTAGGCAAGGCTCACCGCACCTGCTACGCCAAGCCCGGTGGCCGCACGCCCGGCGGCCCTTCGCAGCGTCCCCGAGGAGAACCGTCGCACACTCGTCATTGGACCAGTGTGGCCCAGGTTCCGCCCATTGCAGGCGTTCTCCGCGCCGCGCCACGCGGGCAGACGGCCACGGGCAGCCTGACGATCGTGAACACCAGGGCGCCCGGGAGGCGTTAGGGTCAGGTCGCGTGAGCGAACTCAAGGATCGCCTGCGGGCGGATCTCACCACGTCGATGAAGGCCCGGGACGCGCTGCGTACCTCCACCCTACGGATGGCCATGGCCGCGGTGAAGGACGAGGAGGTAGCCGGTCGCAGCGCACGGGAGCTGTCCGACGCCGACGTTGCGAAGGTGCTCACCCGCGAGGTCCGCAAGCGGCGCGAAGCCGCGGACGCGTTCGCCGCAGCCGGGCGTGCGGCCCAGGCCGAACAGGAGCGGAACGAGGGCGAGATCCTCGCCGGCTACCTTCCCCAGCAGTTGAGCGACGACGAGCTCACTCTGATCATCGAGAGAGTGCTCGCCGCGCAGGACCTCTCCGGCCAGCAGGCGATGGGTGCCGCGATGAAGGCTGTGCAGTCCGAGGTGGCCGGGCGAGCGGACGGATCCCGGGTGTCCGCCCTGGTCCGTGCCCGGCTGACCTCCTGACACGATCGGGCCACACGTCGGTCCCCGCTGAACACGTCCGTCCCGCTGAACACCTCAGTTCCCGCTGAACACGTCGAAGAGGCTCTTGCCTCGCCTGCGCGTCGGGCTCGGAGTCACCGTCGCGGGCTGTTGAGTGGGCACCGTCGCCGCGCCCGGCGACAGGGTTGAGGTTGCGCCGCCGTCCGATCGGGGCTGGGAGTCAGGACCCTGCGAGACCATCAGCACCACGTTCGAGCCAGCCTCGACATCCTGGCCGCCCGACGGATTCATCGCCAGCACCGTACCCGCCGCCGCCGGGTTGTCGACCTGCTGGACCGTCACCCGGAAACCCTGCGCGGTCAACAGCACCCGCGCCAGAAGAACGTTCTGACCGACGACATCGGGCAGCATCTCCTTGGGTGGATTGGGTTCGCTGTCGTCGGGAGCGGGCATGGCCGCGACCGGCAGGTTGAGCCCGTCGATCGTGCCGCGCATGGTTCTCGCCCACGCCGCGGCGGGCAGGTCACCGCCGTAGACCTGGTTGAGGCCCTGCACGTTGCGCAGCGGGTAGGTCGTGGGCGACCGTGGGTCCGCGAGGGTCACCGCGACGGAGAGCTGCGGGATGTAGCCGGCGAACGACGCGGTACTGAAGCCCTGCGCCGTCCCGGTCTTGCCGGCCGCAGGTCTGCCGATCTGCGCGTTTTTCGCTCCGGTCCCGTGCAGGATGACCCCCTCCAGTACCGAGGTGACCTTGTCCGCAACGTCCGGCGCGAGCACCTGGCGGCACGCCTGGGGCGTCGTGTAGGTGACCGGCCGGTCCGTACCTCCGACCCGCTGAGTAATCGATTCAAATGGTTGTGGATCGCAGCGGACGCCACGAGCTGCGAGCGTGGCGTAGGCGGTCGCCAGGTCCATCGTGGAGATCTCGTTCGAACCGAGAACCGCCGAACCGTCGCGCGATCCGATACCGCCGGCCGGGCAGCTCTGCCTGACAGTCGGCACCTGATCCTGCACCCGGCACGACGTCACACCGAGCCTGCGCGCCATCTCGGCGGTGTTCTGGATGCCGACATTCTCCGCGAGCTGGATGTAGTAGGTGTTCACCGAATGCCAGGTTGCCGTCGTCATCGAGTACAGACCGGCCTCGGTGGGGTCGGCGTTGCCGAAGCAGTCCGCGGGGCTCGCCCGCGTGCTCCCCTCTGCCCGAGGATTGTTGAAGACATTCGAGTGATAGCAGGCCGGCGAGTAATACGTCGTGCCCAGCGGCATCCCCTTCTCAATGGCCGCCGCCAGGGTGAAGACCTTGAAGGTCGACCCCGGTGAGAACGAGGTCTCCTCGAGCGGAATGATCTGCTTTGTGTGGGTGAAGTCGGTGGTCCGATCCGGCGCCAGCCCGTCCGAGGACGGTCCGTAGACCCGGTTGACGGCCAGCGCCAGCACCTTTCCGGTACCAGGCTGAATCATCGCCACACCCGCGGCGACCCGGTTACCCGGCGGCAGAACCCCGGTCACGGCGTTCTGCGCAGCGGCCTGGGCAACCGGATTGAGCGTGGTACGGATCGTCAGACCGCCTTCGAACAGCAACCGCTCACGGTCCGCCCGGGTCGCGCCGAACCGGTCGTCCGCGAGCAGGGTGCGCCGGACATAGGCACAGAAGAACGGAACCGACGACAGCTGGCAGGGGTCTACCGCCTGGGGCGGGCGGTTCAGCTTCAAGGGCATTGCCCGGGTTTCGCTCAGTTGGCCGTCGCTGAGATGGCCGAGTTCGTGCATACGATCCAGGACGATGTCACGGCGGACGGTCGCAGCCTGCGGATGCAGCACCGGATTGTAGGCCGTGGGATTCTTCACCAGGCCGGCCAGCACTGCCGCCTGCGGGAGGGTGAGCTGACTCACGTCCACGTTGAAGTAATGTTTCGCCGCGGTCTGCACACCGTAGGCGCCGTCCCCGAAGTACGCTATGTTCAGATACCGTTCGAGAATCTGATCCTTGTTCAGGTGGT